>NZ_NMPS01000252.1:0-101173 GCF_002261125.1 Siphonobacter sp. BAB-5385
GCGATGCCCGGCATGGAATGCATACGGACTAAAAGACCAGCCGTCTCAGCAAGACGAATAACGAACCTGTGATTGAATAAAACAAATAACATTTTACCTAACTTAAACAACAAATCCTATGAGTGCAGTTGACAGTAATGGCAACGAATTAAAAGATGGCGATTCAGTAGTCGTGATTAAAAGTTTGAAAGTAAAGGGTACCTCCATGACGCTGAAACAGGGAACCGCTATCAAAAATATTCGCCTGACCGATGATGAGGAAGAAGTGGAATGTAAAGTGGAGAAAACCAAACTGGTCCTGAAGACCTGCTTTTTGAAGAAATCTTAACGAAAGCACCTCATACAAGAGCCCGCCCGGCATTTCTACCGGGCGCTCTTGTATAAAGCAGTAATCTTACAACGATACCGGTAATTCCGTTGCGGCGTCGTCCGCAATCTGGCGGGCATTTTCCGTACCTAGCCAGCGATCAATCAGATAATGGACGAGGTACAAAATGGGGATAGTCAGGAGTGAGATAATGAATTTGTACAAGTAATTATTCAGGGCTACCGAAAGAGCCTGTCCCGCCGACCAGTTACCAAAAATATAAAAGGCTACAAACACCACCACAAAGCTGTCAATGAGTTGCGATACTATCGTGGAACCCGTCGCCCGAATCCAGATGTACTTGTGACCGGTATGCTTGCGGAGGTACTGAAAAACGGTAACGTCTAGAAACTGAGCTAACAAAAAGGCCGTAATCGAACCAATGATGATGCCTAAGCCCTGACGGAAAATGACTTTGTAGGCGTAGTCGATGTTGAAATTGGTGGTACCCCTGTTAACATCAAGCCAGAACTGGGCCGGAGGTAAGGTCGTAGCCGCGTAGATGATGAAGAAGGAATAGACAATGAGTCCCGCCGTCAGAAACGACAACCAGCGAACCCCTTTCGGCCGAAATACTCATTGATCATATCGCCAATGATGAACACCAGTGGCCAGTTAAGAGCCCCCGCTGCCTGGTTGAACGACCACTTGTCGCCCCAGGGGGTCGGGATGTTAGCGGAGGGTAAGCCCAGTACGCCTTCCACGGAAAAAATTTTACCGCCAATGATCTCGGCTACCAGGGCATTCGCAATAAAAAAGCCAGACAATACAAAAAACAGAATCTGCCGTTTGGAGGCAAATAAAGGTTGATCATTCATACGGAAAGGTACGGTTTTGAGTGAAGGAGCGGCACCCAAACATATGTATTCAAAGGGGGAATAGACGAAAAAGTCAGATGCTTTGCGAAACATCTGACTTTCGGTTTTATTGCGGCAGAACCACCAGGGGTTCTTCAACGGTTTTCTTTTCAGTACCCTGCTCCAGGAACGTTTCGATCCGGTCAATCGCCACGTTGAGCTGCTCGACGGGCGGGAGGGTTACGATGCGGAAGTGGTCGTCTTTGGCGTAGTTGAAGCCGGTACCGGGAACCAGCAGTACCCGCTGTTCCACGAGCAGTTCGTACACGAACTGTTCATCGTTTGCGAAGCGGAATTTTTTCAGATCCAGTTTCGGAAACAGGTACAACGCTCCTTTGGGCTTCACGCAGGTAATACCCGGAATGGCCGTAATCCGGTCGTAGGTAAGTTGCATTTGTTTGTACAGCCGTCCGGTAGGAATCACCAGGTCGTTGATACTCTGATAACCGCCCAACGCCGTTTGAATAGCAAATTGAGCCGGAACGTTGCCGCACAGCCGCAGACTGGCCAGCAGGTTCAACCCTTCAATGTAGGATTTGGCCCGGTGCTTGGCTCCACTCAGAATCAGCCAGCCGCCGCGAAATCCGGCTGCCCGGTAGTTTTTAGAAAGCCCGCCGAACGTCAAACAAAGCGTATCCGTGGCCAGGGTACCCATGGGGTAGTGAATGGCTCCGTCGTACAGAATCTTATCGTAAATCTCGTCCGAAAACAGCATCAACTGGTGCTCTTCGGCAATCCGGGCAATGCGGGCCAGTACGTCCTTGGAATATACCGCTCCCGTTGGATTGTTGGGATTGATCAGGACAATGGCCTTGGTACGACGCGTGATTTTGCGTTCAATGTCCTGAATATCGGGATTCCAGTCCGAAGCTTCGTCGCAGATGTAGTGAACGGGCTTACCACCCGCCAAAGCTACCGAGGTCGTCCAGAGCGGATAATCGGGTGAGGGGATCAGTACTTCATCCTCATCGTCGAGCAGGGCCTGCATGGTCAGTAGAATCAGCTCACTCACGCCATTGCCAATGTACACGTCGTCGATGGTAACCCCCGGGATACCAATGCTCTGCGTGTAGTGCATGACCGCCTTGCGGGCCGCGAACAAACCCCGGGAATCGGAATAGCCCTGAGCATCCCGAATATTTACGATCATGTCGTGGATGATTTCGTCGGGAGCATCAAAGCCAAACGGAGCCGGATTGCCAATATTTAACTTGATGATTTTATAGCCCTGAGCTTCAAGTTCCAGAGCTTTTTCGTAAACGGGACCACGAATTTCGTACCGTAAACTGTCCAGTCGCGTCGATTTGTAAAAGGCCATAGGCGTCGGTCACCCCTAATTTTTTATAAGCAAAAAACTACCCCTTCGAGAAACTAAAAAATTTTAAAATATGTCATGGTATCCTCGGTTGGGGTTTGCAATTTCGCGTTATTTGGGAAAAGATGGAGTGATTTCAGCAGATTATTCTGTTTCCGAACAAAAATCAGATTCTTTTCGCGGGGGAATCACCCCTTTTTTCAACCGATTCAATTATTAATCAAACCGGAGAGCTTGGGTCTCAACGGATTACCTCTACCATTTTCATGACACTTACATCCAACAAGGTACGCGTTCTGGTCGTAGGCTGTGGCAATATGGGAGCCTCCCACGCCCTGGCTTACCAAAATCTGGACGGGTTCGAAATCTGCGGGATTGTTTCACCCGGAAAAAGCAAGGAAGTGCTTAACGAGAAATTAGGCGGCGGTTATACGCTGTTTAACGATTATGCAACGGCTTTGACCGAAACCCAGCCCGATGCCGTTTGTATTTCTACGTATCCCGATACACACGAGCCGTACGCGATCATGGCCCTGGAACAAGGAGCCCATGTGTTTATCGAAAAACCCCTGGCGGATACCGTTGAAGGTGCCAAACGCGTTGTAGCGGCGGCCGAAAAAGCGGGTAAGAAAGTGGTGGTAGGGTATATTCTGCGGCACCATCCGAGCTGGGAGAAATTCGTGGAAATCGCTCAGGACATGGGTAAGCCACTGGTAATGCGGATGAACCTCAACCAGCAGAGCCACGGTACCATGTGGACGGTACACCGGAATCTGATGAAGAGCCTAAGTCCGATTGTGGACTGCGGCGTACACTATATCGACGTCATGTGTCAGATGACGCGTTCGAAGCCCGTTCAGGTAAACGCCATCGGGGCTCGACTTACCGACGAAATCCCGGATTCAAATTACA
This sequence comes from Siphonobacter sp. BAB-5385, assembly GCF_002261125.1. Classification (NCBI taxonomy): domain Bacteria; kingdom Pseudomonadati; phylum Bacteroidota; class Cytophagia; order Cytophagales; family Cytophagaceae; genus Siphonobacter; species Siphonobacter sp. BAB-5385. Next base: position 3,452 of record NZ_NMPS01000252.1, read on the forward strand.
ATTACGGTCAACTGCAAATCCGTTTTGAGGACGGTTCGGTAGGCTGGTACGAAGCGGGTTGGGGACCGATGATGAGCGAGACGGCCTTCTTTGTGAAAGATGTGATCGGACCGAAAGGTTGCGTATCCATTGTGGCTAAGGAAGCCGGAGCGGCGGGTAAATCCGATAATGTTGATTCGCATACGAAAACGGAATCCTTACGAGTACACCGGGCTAAACTCAATCAGGACGACCAGTTCGTACAGGCCGATGAGTGGATTAACCTAACCGACGAACCTGATCATAATGAGCTGTGTCAGCGGGAACAGCAGTTTTTCCTGAAAGCCATTCAGGAAGATACGGACCTGACGGATCACTTACAGGATGCCGTAAATAGTCTGCAAATTGCCTTCGCCTGTGACGAGTCCGTACGGACGGGGCAGCCGGTGATGCTGTAGATTTATGGATAACAACGGATAGATAATAGAGATTTTGACTGCCAGCTCGAAAGCTGGCAGTTTTTGTTTTATACGGATTTGGCCGTTCGAAACTCCGCAGGCCGTCGGTTGACCAGTTGCAGAAAGGTATTACTAAACGTCGATAAGCTGGTGTACCCCACGTCATAAGCGATTTCAGTAATGGATTTATCCGTTTGTAGCAACTCCTCAATAGCTCGTACAATCCGGTACATCTTGACGTATTGTAAGAATGAAAGTTCCATTTCCTGCTGAAAAAGCCGCGATAGGGTACGGGCACTCAGCCCGAATTCGTGGGCAACTTCCGGTAAGTGCAGAGGCTTGGATACGTGCTGTTGCAAATGCGTGATGATGGGTAGCAAACGCTCGTTGTGCGTCGTGGGAATGGCAATCGGCAAGGGATGCTGACCGATTTCGGGCAACAGGTACTTGAGCGTACGCAGAAAATCATAAGCGTAGACGCCGGGTCGAACCATACCCTGCCAACGTTCGGAAAAGAGAATCATTTCCAGCAATAAATCCGTAACGGGGTAAATGCCCATTTTACTAAAAAACGGATGCGTCAAATCGTTTTCCGAAGGCAGGTACAGATTGGTTACGCGTAACGTTGACGAGGTATGGAGTACATAGTGCTCCAGCTCGGGCGGAATCCAGATGAAATGGCGGGCGGGAAGAAAATAGGCTTTGTCGCGGGTATATAGATAGGAGATACCACCTTCAATATACGTAAATTGTCCTTTTTGGTGAAAGTGGTACGGAAACGTCTCTTCCTGCTTTTTATGAATAATGAATATTGAATCTTGAAATTGATCAATAGTCTGCAAATACTCCCTTGTATACGAATTCATAAAAATAACGTATGGCTGAAATTGACAAATAATTGGCAATTTATATAAAATGGCTCAATTTGTATTATTCTAATTTTGTGTTTGTCAACGAGTAACGCAAAATGAAACGATGCATACGGGCTATACTGCTCGGAATCAACCTGATCGGAGTAACGCAGGCCCAAACCATTCCACCAGAAACCCATCAGACGCTTACGCTAACAGAAGCCTGGCAAAAGGCCGAACAGTTTAACAAAACGCTTCAGGAACAAAACCTTCGCATTCAGATCAGTCACGAAAAAGTGCAGGATACGAAAAGCGAACGGCTGCCCGAAATCGGAGCCAGTACGCAGTACGCCCGCATCACGAATCTCCCGATTTACGAACGGGGTATCCTGAATACGCCAACGCAGTATCCGGTTTTGCACAACATGTTTCAGTTGAAGACCGAAGCCTACTTCAACCTGTACGAAGGAAAGAAACTGCAAACGAAAATCAAAAGCGAGGAGACCGAGCACGAACGGGTTGAGATTCAGAAAGAAGAAAACGTATCGCAGGTAAAGCTACGCGTTGCGGCGGTGTACCTGGATTTGCAACGAAGTTTGATATTCAAAGATTTAACGCTGAAAAATATAGAAGAAGCCGAAAAACGGCTGACGGAAATCCGTGAACTGCACAAAAACGGGGTCGTCATCCGGAGTGACCTCTTACGGGCCGAGCTTCAGTTATCCCGCCAGAAGATGGCCTTACGGGAAATCGAAAATTCCATCGCCATCACCAGTCAGAAATTGAATCTGATGATCGGGCTGTCCGAGACCATAACAATCCAGCCCGTAGCTCTGGTAGAGGGAGATTCGCTCAATCGGAGCTATGATTCGTACCTGGATGATGCCTTCGACCATGCCCACCTGCTGCGGATTTCGGAGAAAGAACAGGAATTAACCGGTTTACGCTTGAAAGAAATACAAGCCGAGAATAAACCTAAAGTGGGGCTTTTCGCCGAGTATCAGTACGGCTACCCGCAGATTACTTTTTTTCCCTACACCGGAGCTTTATACGGTTTTGGCATGGGTGGCCTGAAGGCTTCGTACGCACTTTCGTCGCTCTACCACAACAAGCATAAAATTCAGGCCGCGGCTATTGACGTGCAACGTCAGGAGGTGATTACCTCCGATCGCCAGGATCAGGTCAAACAGGCCGTGAAGGAAGCGTACGTGCGATACGGCGAATCCCTCCAACGGATTCAGGTGGCCGAGCTAAGTATCAAGCAGGCTGCCGAAAACTACCGGATTGTGAAGAATACCTATTTCAATCAACTGGCCTTACTCACGGATCTGATCGATGCCGATACCCAACTGCTGCAAAGTCAGTACGATCTGGCGGCGGCCCGATTGATGGCTCGACTTCAATACTATCAACTCTTACATACGACTGGAAATTTATAAGCCATGAACCCCTCATCCAAACAAACGCGAACCGATCGACTCATCACCCGGGTAACGGCCTGGGTGGCTTTAGTGATTCTGCTGGGATTAGCCGTCTGGGGCGGACAATCGCTCTGGGATCTGTACCATTTTGAAGCAACCAACGATGCCCAGATCGACGAATACATCAACCCCGTGACGAGCCGCGTGACGGGTTACGTACGGGAAGTCTACTACAAAGACGATCAGGAAGTGAAAAAAGGCGATACGCTGGTAGTCATCGATGACGACGAATACCAGATTCAGAAAGCCGAGGCCGAAGCGGCCCTGATGACGGCAAAGGCTCAGATTGGCGTGCTGCACAGTAATACGATTACGTCCGATAAAAACGCGGTGGTCAATCAATTACAGATCGGAGCGGCCAAGGCCAAGCTCGTCAAACAACAGCAGGATTATGACCGGTACGAGAAATTGCTCGCCACGGAATCCGTCACCCGGCAGCAATTTGAGAACGTGAAGATGGCCCTTGACGTAGCGAAATCGGAGTACGAGGCTTTACAGAAATCATACGAAACATCCTTGTCCAAAACCGATGACATTACGGCTCAGAAGGCCGTCGCTCTGGCGGAAATTAAACGCCGTCAGGCCGTGCTGGATGAGATCAAACTGAAGATTTCCTACGCCGTCATTCGGGCTCCGTACGACGGAAAAATGGGCAAGAAAAGCATTCAAAAGGGCCAGTTAATTCAGGCGGGGCAAACGCTTGCTTTCATGGTGGATTCCGAAGAAGGAAAGTGGGTCGTTGCAAACTACAAGGAAACCCAGTTACAGCACATGCACATCGGTCAGCCCGTGAACATCGAAACGGATGCCTTTCCCGGACAAGTTTTTCACGGTGAAATTGTCTCGCTGTCGGCCGCCACGGGTTCCCGCTTTTCGTTACTGCCGCCCGATAATGCCACGGGAAACTTCGTGAAAATCATTCAACGCGTGCCAATCCGGATCAAACTCACCGACGACGCGAATACAACCAAAGGATTACGGGCGGGTATGAACGCCGTTGTAACCCTTAAGAAAGGAGCCTAACGATGGAAACCCTGCCCATATTCAAACGCTGGGTACCCGAGTGGTTCATTCGGGCTACGCTGTTCATCGTACTGATGCCGGGGCTATTTCTGCTGGGTCTATATGCCGGAAACGTCAATGAAACCGTCGGCTATTACGGCATTGAGCCTGCCGACGTGCAGTTTTCCATTCTGGTGTATTACGTGGCACTAGCGAGTTTCTTTTCGCTCGAACAACGGCTGGTCAGCTATTTTGCGGCGAAACATTACTTTCTGCTTGGCCTTCTGCTAACGATCCTGATTAACCTGGCCTTATACCACGTGCGTCAGCCACACATTCTGTTTGTCCTTCGGTTTTTCCAGGGAATCTGTATCAGTGGGATTATCGCTACTTCCATGAACCTGATTTTCTCGCGGATGCGTACGGAACGGGTTCGTATCATGGGCTACACCGTGTTTTACGGACTGCTGCTGGTCTCGGCTCCCTTGTCGTCGCTGGTGGTTTCCTGGGCCTTGCAGTACCTGGAATTCAATGCCTTGTATATGCTCATGATTTATATGCAGCTGCCCGGAGCCATCCTGCTGTTGCTGATCATGAATCACGTACGGTTGAAACGCCACATACCCCTGTATCAGGTGGAATGGATCAGTTTCGTACTGATGGTTCCGGCCTTGCTGATGTGGGCGTACATGATGGTATACGGACAACAGGAAAATGGCTTGGATTCACCCAGGATCTGGTTCTGTTTGCTCGGGAGTCTGGCTTTGGCGACCTTGTTTATCTTACGGCAGCGGTCCTTGAAACGTCCGTATATCAATCTGAGCGTCTTTAAAAGTTCGTCGTTCGTGCTGGGACTGCTGATCCTGCTGGTGTTTTACGTATGCCGGGGGGCCTTGGGGTTAAGCTCAACGTACTTTGCCACGGTATTAAAAATGGACCCGATTCACGTTTCTGAACTGATGCTGGTCAATATGGCAGGCATTGCCGTGGGGTCACTGGTCGTATCCCGATTCGTCATTCTTAAAAAAAGCCTGCGACTGATTTTACTGACGGGCTTTGCCTTTCTGGGGATATTTCACGTCTGGATGTACAGTTTGTTTTCCAACCAGGCCGAACCGGTCTATTACGTCATTCCGCTGTTTTTTCAGGGACTAGGGGCTGCCACCCTGATGGTCCCAATCATTAACTTCTACGTATCGGCCGTACCGGCGTCGATCAGTAGTTCAGCTTCGGCGGTGGGGATTCTCGTGCGATTTACGGGTTTTAGTTTAAGTATGGGGATTTTGAATTTCACCCGCCTGTTTTCAAAAAGTCTGCACTACCATCATTTACAGGATGAGGTAACTGCCACCAACCCGTACACGCTGCAACGCTTAGCCCAGTACAGGGAAATGCTGATGCACCAAGGTATGGCGGGGGATCAGGCCAGTCTGGCGGCGAACAAGTGGTTGAGTCAAACGGTAGATCTGCAAACCCAGCTTCGCTACTCGATGGATTATTACCTGATCGTGGCCGCTGTCATTGGCGTAACCATGCTGGCGATTGCCTTGGTACCTTACCTGCGGACGAAGCTTCTCTTTACGCGACAACCGCCGATACCGTTTTGATATACAAAAAGCCCTTTCAGTTTTACTGGAAGGGTTTTTCGTTGAATGAATAACGGTTCTATTGTTTAGCTTCTAGCTTTTCTAGTCGTTTTTGCATCAATGCAAGCAACGTTTTTAACGCTGCATTTTCCTTTTGCAAGGCATCGGTTTGCTTTTGCTGTTCAATCGCGTGTAACGTAAGTTCTTCAATTTTTCGTAGTAAGGTAGCGTCTATTTGGGCGGCATCAATGCCATTGGCGACTACTTCTTCCGCTGAGGGTACATGGGGTAAATGGCCATTTTTACGAATGAAGCGTTCCGTCTCTACCAAAGACATCGGCTGGTAGGAAGGAAGAAATACGTAATCGGCCCATTCATTAGTAGAGGCAATTGGGTACCGCAGACTGGAAGAAATTTCTACTGGGAAACGATGACCGTTATCACCACCCAAGGTTAATTTCTCTTCATTGATATTTAGAAAAGGATCGTTTTGAAAACGAAAGGTACTGGCGGATAAAAGGTTTAAATGACCTCGAACAGTAAGCCGATGATTAGGAAAAGCAGTACCAATGCCGACTAATACATTGCTGGTGTCGCCCAGAACCATACCATAACTTACACCAACCATAGCGTTAGCTCCGAGGGCCGTAGCACTTTCGTAACGCTTACTTCGATTGCTTACAAATCCTGCTTGGTGTCCTAGAAAGGTATTGTTGTCACCAAAACCATTGACTCCCGTTACGGCACCATAATAACTATTACCACCACCTATAACAGGATAGTTTGCATAAGTACCTGTAATGGTATTTAACAAATCAGCATTTGCTCGCAACTGGGTAGGCTTTTGTGTAGAATTAGAAGCTGGCGTATCGTTTCTGGCGAACAGTACGGGCTGGGTAAGGTCCTGACTTAATACAGGGAAAATAGTAAGGGTAGCTAAGGCTAGAAAGCTTAGGTAAAAACGTAAAGAAAGGATCATAAATGAGGGGGATAAAATTCGGTCAAAAGTAAACGTTGGTATGATAAAACAAAGCAAAGAAACCGAACATATATTCAAAAAAGCCTTCTGATTGATTTCAGAAGCTTTTTGAATATATTAATGCAAGTACTTAAACCACCGCAAACATCGACTTGGCTTTTGCCTCCAGTTTCGAAGTTCCACCGTTGAGGTAGCAGTCAGCAGCCCGGGCGGCTTCGCGACCTTCACTGATGGCCCATACCACCAGCGATTGTCCGCGACGCATATCACCTGCTACGAATACTTTGTCGATACCCGTCTGGTAATCATCCGAAAGTACGTTGCCGCGGTTGTCAAATTCCAGTCCCTGTTCAGCCAGTTGCGACAACAGGCCTTCGCGTTGGGGGTGGAGGAAGCCAGCGGCAATCAGAGCGAGATCGCAGGGAACCACGCGTTCGTTCTGTTCTACGTTCTGAGCTTTGCCATCCACTACTGTCAAGACGATATCGGCAATACGCAGGTGCGTCAGTTTGTCACCGTCACCGATAAATTCTTTCACGGAAATACTCCAGAAACGTTCGCAACCTTCATCGTGTGAGGTGCTGGTCCGTTTCATGTTCGGCCATAAGGGCCAGGGCGTACCCGGGTGACGTTCTTTCGGAGGTTCGGGCATTACTTCTACCTGCGTAACCGAAGCCGCCGAATGACGATTGGATGTACCGATACAGTCAGAACCCGTATCGCCACCACCAATAACCACCACGTGTTTACCCGTCGCGAGCAGTTCACCGTTTTTATAAGCCATACCGCGATGATCGTGTACGCGATCAATGTTGGCATTCCGCTTGTTTTGCTGACTCAGGAATTCCATCGCCGGGTGTACGCCTTTGTTCAGATACGTATCCCAACCAATCACGTCTTTTCCATCCCAGGTTTTATTGATACCCCGGGCCACGGTCGAACCACCCGAAAGCATGACCAGATCATACTGATCGAGCAGTTCCGAGCCGGAAATTGCTTCGCCCACGTTAACGCCCGTTTTAAAGGTGATGCCTTCAGCTTTCATCACTTCCACGCGGCGGTCGATGGTCCATTTTTCCAGTTTGAAATCGGGGATGCCGTAGCGTAACAAGCCACCCACCTGATCGGCCCGTTCGTAAACGGTGACCCAGTGACCCGCTTTGTTGAGCTGAGCCGCCGCGGCCAGACCCGCAGGTCCGCCACCGATGACGGCTACTTTCTTCCCCGTACGGTCTTTCTCATCGATTTGCAGGGGCTTCACGTAACCGTTCAGAAAGGCGTACTCGATGATGGATTTCTCGATGTACTCAATCGTAACGGGGGGCTTGTTGATACCCAGGACGCAGGAAGCCTCGCAGGGAGCCGGACAGATACGACCCGTAAATTCCGGGAAGTTGTTGGTCGAGCTCAGAATTTCGTAAGCCAGACCCCAGTTGTTTTCGTAGACGGCGTCGTTGAATTCCGGGATGATGTTTCCCAGCGGACAACCGTTGTGACAGAAAGGAATACCGCAATCCATGCAGCGGGCGGCATTGTGGGTCTGTACTTGTTCAAAAGACAGATCAATGTCAATTTCCTTGTAATCGAGTTTACGCTCAGCTACCGGACGTTTGCTAGGTAATTCTCGCGTAAATTCCAGAAAACCAGTTGGTTTGCCCATTGTACGTATGAATAGTGACTACCCGAAGGCAGTACAAATGATCGAATTGGAAAACTTGAAAGGGAGAGTGGAGAGGATTCCCAGGGGCGGGAATCCTCCCGAATCATTATTTTGCCAGCACGTCTGCTACAAAGTCACCGTATACGACTTCTTTGTTCGCAATCTGATCGCTCAGGGCAATGCCTTTGTTGGCCAGAGCCTGCTTAAAGTCGGTCGGCATCACCTTCACAAACTGATCGGCAATGGTATCCCAGTTATCGAGTACGATGGTTGCTACTTTCGATTTCGTGTACGACTGGTGTTTCTCAACGTACATCCGAACGATGTTGTGATCTTCGCTGCTGAGTTTTTCCAGAGCAATCATTTCCGGATTGACCTTGTCAGCAAAATCACCGTTTTTATCCCAGATGTACGCGACACCGCCACTCATACCCGCACCGAAGTTACGTCCGGTATTACCCAGAATGATTACTAAACCACCCGTCATGTACTCGCAACCGTGATCGCCAATACCTTCGACGACTACTTTGGCACCCGAGTTCCGAACGCCGAAACGTTCGCCGGCCATACCCCGGATATAGGCTTCACCGGAAGTGGCTCCGTAGAAGCACACGTTACCGACGATACTATTCTGGGAAGGGATAAAGTCTGGTTTGATGTTACGGTCGGGGTAAATGATCAGCTCCGTACCGCAAAGGCCCTTGCCTACGTAATCGTTGGCATCGCCTTCGAGTTCCAGTCGCATCCCGTGGGTACCAAACGCTCCGAAGCTTTGTCCGGCCGTACCCCGGAATTTGAAGTGAATCGTTCCGGCGGGCAAACCTTTGGCCTTGTACACCTTCGTGATTTCGTTGGAAAGCATGGTACCTACCGTCCGGTTCACGTTGATGATGGGGAATTCGCCCGTTACTTTTTCCTGATTTTCCAGAGCCGCTTTGGCCTTTTCAATCATGGCCCAGTCGAGCTGTACGTCCAGTCCGTGATCCTGCTCTTCTACTTTCACCATCGGCTCGGTATCGTACATCGGATCGCGGTACAGAATGGCTCCCAGGTTTACCGACTTAGCTTTCCAGTTCTGAACGCCTTCGCGTACTTTCAGACGCTCGACGTGACCCACCATTTCGTTGATGGTCCGGAAACCAAGCTTCCGCATGTACTCACGCACTTCGTTTGCCAGGAATTGGAACAGGTTCACCACGTGATCGGCATCGCCCGTGAACAGAGCCCGTAAGTCCGGATTCTGCGTGGCAACGCCCACCGGGCAGGTATTCAGGTGACACTTCCGCATCATGATACAACCCATCGTGACCAGAGCTGCCGTGGCTACGCCAAATTCTTCGGCTCCAAGCAGGGCTGCAATGACAATATCACGACCCGTTTTCAGCTGACCATCCGTCTGAATGGTGACGCGACCCCGTAAGCGGTTACGTACCAGCGTCTGGTGCGTTTCGGCCAGACCCAGTTCCCAGGGCAGACCCGCGTGACGAATCGACGACAGGGGAGAGGCTCCCGTACCGCCATCGTGACCAGCAATCAGGATATGATCAGCATGGGCTTTCGCTACACCCGTAGCTACCGTACCCACACCCGCTTCTGATACCAGTTTTACCGAGATACGAGCCTGACGGTTCGCATTCTTCAAATCAAAAATCAGCTGGGCTAAATCTTCAATCGAGTAAATATCGTGGTGGGGCGGGGGCGAAATCAGACCTACGCCGGGCGTCGAGTGACGCGTTTTTCCAATCCAGGCATCTACTTTATGACCGGGCAGCTGACCACCCTCGCCGGGCTTGGCTCCCTGAGCCATTTTAATCTGTAACTCCTGAGCGTTCGTCAGGTATTCCATCGTCACCCCGAAACGTCCGGAAGCTACCTGCTTGATGGCCGAGTTCATCGAATCACCATTGGGCAGTACCGTATAGAAACGCTTCGGATCTTCACCGCCTTCGCCCGTATTCGACTTACCGCCGATCCGGTTCATGGCAATGGCCAGCGTGGAGTGAGCTTCCCAGGAAATGGAACCAAAGGACATGGCACCCGTCGCAAATCGCGTCATGATGCTCTGGATGGACTCCACTTCTTCGTCTTTCAGCCACTCCGATTGGGGCAACAGTTTCAGATCCAGCAGGCCGCGTAAAGTGGCCGTTTTCTGGGTCTGGTCGTCGATGGCTTTGCTATATTTCTTGAACAGCTCGAAATCGTTCTTCTTCGTCGATTGCTGAAGGGCGTGAACCGTTTCAGGATTGAAGAGGTGGAATTCACCCCGGTGCTTCCACTGGTACACGCCACCCACTTCCAGACGCGGATTGCCCACGTGAGCCTCCGGGAAGGCCTGATGGTGACGAATCAGTACTTCAGTTTGAATACCGTCCAGGTTCAGACCGCCAATCCGCGTAACCGTTCCGGTGAAGTATTCATCCACCACTTCTTTCGTAATACCCAGAGCTTCGAAAATCTGAGCTCCCTGGTAACTCTGAAGCGTGGAAATGCCCATTTTCGAGAAGATCTTGAGCAACTCACCGTTGACCGCCTTGATGTAATTCTGGCAAAGTTTATCGAAATCGTAGGGAACCGATACGAGGTTTTTATCCCGCATGTTCGAAATCGTTTCGAAGGCCATGTACGGGTTCACCGCTGCCGCTCCGAAACCGATCAGGGTAGCAAAGTGATGCGTTTCCCAAACATCACCCGCTTCTACGATCAGACCCACTTTGGCCCGTAAACCTTTGCGGCTCAGGTGCTGGTGGACGGCTGAGGTAGCCAGCAATGAAGGGATTGGAGCGTGGTTGGAATCCACGCCACGGTCGGAAAGCGTAATGATCTGGTAATCGTCATTGACGGCGTATTCCGCGTCCTCGCAAATCCGTTTGAGGGCTTTTTTCAGAGCACCCACGCCGCCGCTAGCCCGGAAGGTCGTGTATACCGTCTTATTGGTGAAATGCCGGGTGTCAATGTTCCGGATTTTTTCCAGTTGTGTATTGTCCAGCACGGGCTGACGTAATTCCAGCACTTTGCAGTGTTCCGGTGATTCCGTCAGAATGTTTCCGTAACCACCCACGTAGCTGATCAAGGACATGATCGTACGCTCCCGAATCGGGTCAATGGGCGGGTTGGTTACCTGGGCAAACAATTGCTTGAAGTAATGGCTCAGGTGCTGGCTCTGGTCGGACAGAATCGCCAGTGGCGTATCTACCCCCATCGAACCGAGTGCTTCCTTACCAGTTTCCACCATCTGCGTCAGGATCATCCGGATGTCTTCCGACGTCATGCCGAATACCTGTTGCTTGGTGATGAGTTCCTTATCGTAAGGCGTATTCCACTCCGTTTTGGGTTCGGGCAGATCGTTCAGCGTGATTTTATACTTGTTCAGCCATTTCTGATAGGGCTGAGCCGCACAAATTTCGGATTTCAGTTCTTCGTCAGGAATGATGCGACCCTGCTCCATGTCCACTACGAACATACGACCGGGTTGCAGACGACCTTTCGAAACTACTTTCGACTGATCGATGTCGAGTACCCCTGCTTCCGAAGACAGGATCACGGTATCGTCGTCGAGTACCCAGAAACGGCTTGGACGCAGACCATTCCGGTCGAGCGTAGCACCGATGATTTTTCCGTCAGTAAACGAAATTGACGCCGGACCATCCCAGGGTTCCATCAGGGCCGCATGGTATTCGTAGAATGCTTTCCGTTGCAGATCCATTTCCGTGTTACCATCCCAGGCCTCGGGAATGAGCATCATCATCACATGGGGCAACGAGCGACCTGCCAGGTACAGTAATTCGATGGCGTTGTCGAGGCTCGCCGAATCGGACTGACCCGCCGGGCAAAGAGCCTCACGAATGATCTTCAGTTCCTCGTCGGAGAAAACATCCGATTTAAACAGGGCTGACGTGGCTTTGAACCAGCTTACGTTTCCTTTAACCGTATTGATCTCACCGTTGTGAGCAATGAAACGGAAAGGCTGAGCCAGTTTCCACTCGGGGAAGGTATTGGTAGAGAATCGGCTGTGAACGATGGCAAAAGCCGAGGTCACCGATTCATTCTGTAAATCGAGGAAATAAGGCAGGGTTTGCATCGTCGTGAGCATCCCCTTGTAAATGATGGTACGCGTCGAAAGCGACGAGAAATAGAACTTCTCGTTCACGCCCCGTACGGCTTCGTTCACGACCCGCGTTACGAGTTGACGGAATACGTACAGCTTCCGTTCGAAATCCAGTTCACCCGTCAGGTGGGCCGGACGGCGAATGAACAACTGTTCCATCTGAGGTTCAGAGTTGCCGGAATCGGCTCCCTGAATATCCGCATTGTTCACGGGAACGACGCGGTAGCCCAGAATTTCCAGGCCCAGTTCCAGGGCCTGACGATGAATGACTTCCTTGCATTCCTGACGTACGGCGGAATCTTTCGGGAAGAACGTCATTCCTACACCGTAATCCCCGGCGGCGGGCAGACTAATGCCTTCCTTGGCACATACTTTCAGGAAAAACTCGTGGGGAATTTGCAGCAGAATGCCGGCTCCGTCACCGGAGTTCGGATCGCATCCACAGGCACCGCGGTGATCCATGCGTTCCAGAATCTGGATGGCATCGCGGACGGTACGGTGCGACTTGCGGCCTTTCATATTGGCAATGAAGCCAATGCCACAGGCATCGTGCTCAAATTCAGGGCGGTAGAGGCCCAGAGGTTGCTGGTTAGGCTGGTCAGACATATTCCTAACGGTTTGCTCGGTAAAAATTCAAAATTCGGTAATGCAATCAGATGGAAAATCTCAGAACAAAACCTGTATCAAGGGAGAAAAGAACAACAGATTTTAAACTGGTCTGCTAAGATACTACAAAAAATAATTGGTTAAAAATCGTATTAGCCATAGAATATTTGGAATCCTTAAGATTTAAAGAAATAATTAAATTTAGTGTTAACTTTTTTATATTCCTAATAAAAGACAATTAATCTTGAAAATTTAATAATTAACTAACTAGGTTTCTATTTCGCTGATTCAGAAAAGAAAATTTCAGGAACCGTCTGTTGAAGGTTTCAAAAATCGTTCATCGCTTGTGGAAAATGTAAAAAAACCGGTTTTAAGGTTTTGTTAAGTTTCAAAATGAATTTTTAATAAAAAAAAGATGAAACCTGCTGGGAAATGCTAAAACGGAAAACAAAATCTAGGCAAACCGGCCTGAATGGCGAACAAATGGGGTATTCACAGAAAAACCGTACAGCTTTCGGGCCATACGGTTTGGGAAAAGGGCAGGGAGGGCAGATTACTTATTTGAGTCGTTCCTCGTCTTCAACTCCACCTGTTTTCTTTTTAGGCTGTTTTTTACCGATTGATAGTTTCAACTGATCGAAATGCCAGTCGCTCGTGTACTCCATCACGCCTAGTTCCTGGGCCTGGATGCTGCTCTCGGTGAAGACAAAATTCTTCAGGGATGATTGCTCCAGTCCGGTAGCGACGAAAGCCGTCTGGGCGTTGGTTACTTTGACGTTCTTCACGTAGATATTTTTAGCGTAGGGAATTCCCTTTTCCGCCGGAGTTACTTTCTGAAGCATTGCTTTCCAGTGAGCGGGGATCGTTTCATGGGTATAGCCCGCGGGAAGCGTGGAGTAGCTGTAGGCCGGATACCAGTTGAGGTTAAACTGGAAAGCCGTATTCAGCGAATCCATTTCCGTATTCTGAAAGTAAATGTCCTCAATGGTACCGCCGCGGGTCGTGGCTGACTTGATGCGTAAGCCGTTATCGGTGTGTTTGGCGTAAAGATCGGTCGCCAGTACGTGGCGGATGCCGCCGGAGGTTTCGCTACCCAGCGTGACTAGTCCGGCCCCGCGGCGGGCAATGCACTTGCGAATGACCACGTATTCCGTGGGCTTATTCACCCGCAGACCATCCCAGTCGCGACCGGCCTTCAGGCAGAAATTATCGTCATTACAATCAATGTCACAGTTTTCGATCAGTACCCAGGTCGAGGAATCCACGTCCACGCCGTCGGTACTTGGACCGCTGCCGTCTTCATTATTCCGAATTACGACGCCATCCACGGTCAGGTGATCCGAATACAGGAGTTGTACCGTCCAGAAACCCGCGTTTTTGAACGTAAGCCCTTTCAGCGTAATGTCGCTGGAATTTTGCACCAGAAAGGTACGGACGCGTTTCACATCGTAATCCACGATCCAGCGTAGGCCTTTGGTATCGTATTCCTTGCGGGTTTTCCAGTATAGATCCCAGTTAAATTTTCCCCGGGCATTCACTACGCCTTCACCCGTAACGGCTGCATTTTTGGCGTCCATCACATTGAACAAGGCGGCGGGCCACTTCATTTCAATCCCGGCCACGCGGGTATCGATGTCGGGGTAATCTTCCAGCTTCTCACTGCCCAGAATCAGGACGTCTTTATTGATCTTTAAATGTACGTTCGATTTTACAAACAAAGCCCCCGTTACGTAGCTGCCCGGCTTGAACGTGACGATACCGCCGCCTTTTTGAGCACAGGCATCAATGGCTTTTTGAATGGCTTTGGTGGCGAGCGTTTTGCCGTCGGCTTTGGCTCCGTAGGCATTTACGCTAAATTCCTGGGAAGCCTCGGGGAAACGGCGGGCACCCGTCTTGGTAACCCAGTCCAGGTTTTGAGCCTTCGTATGCAGGCTCAACAGCAGAAAAAAGAGAAGCAAGTGTTTCGTCATAGTGTATTAGGTCGTGTGTTAGTAAAGAACCACGGCTTGTAAACCAATGACGAAAGAACCACATTTCTTTCAGAAACGAGGTTCCGGGCAGGAAGCTACAGGATAGTGTGAGCCCTAGAAAGGCTGATGCTCGATGCTCTGGGGATTGATCCCGACGGCATACGTATGTCCTTCTTCGGCCAGAAACGTGTTCGCAAACACTGCACGGGCTTCGGGCAAGAGGTGGTCTACTTCCCGGTACCGCGACGAGAAATGTCCCAACAGCAACTGACCCACCTGAGCATCGCGGGCAACCTGAGCCGCCTGTCGGGCCGTGGAATGGTTGGTCCGTACAGCTCGCTCAAGCAAATTGTCCGCAAATGTGGCTTCGTGGTACAGCAAATCCACTTCCTGTACGTACTGATACAGTTCGGGCAGATAAATAGTGTCCGAACAAAACGCGTAGCTGCGGGGCGTGGGCGGCGGAGTAGTCAGATCCTCGAAACGGTATTTTACCTGGCCGTTTTCATCCAGTACGTCTTTTCCGTGTTTCAGCTGAATCAACTCGTTCGGATGAGCCTCGGGGGGCACCAGCCCACGAATCAGATTCCGATCCCGGGGTTTTTCCCGGAAGATAAAACCGGTACAGGGGATGCGGTGCTGCAACGGAACAGTATCGACGGTCAGGTGCGGGTGATCCAGAATGCGTTCAACCTGGGTTGGATTGGTGGTGCGAAATTCCAGCGGATAGGTCAGTAACGTATTGGAGTATTTGAAATGCGTGGTAATGATTTCATCCAGACCGTGCGGACCGTAAATCACGAGCGGTTCCAGCCGCTGGGCCAGACTCATACTCGTCAGAAGTCCAAACAGTCCAAAGTAATGGTCACCGTGTAAGTGGGAAATAAAAATGTGGTGCAGCTTACTCAGCCGCAGTTTATACCGCAGAATCTGTAGCTGTGTACCTTCGCCGCAATCCAGCAAAAAATGCTCATTGTCATACGTAATCCACTGAGCCGTAGGATTTCTTTGCAGGGTTGGCGTAGCGGAACCCGTACCTAAAATGGTGACTTGAAATTGCAAAGCTTTGTAAGGTTTGTGTTTACGTGGGAACGGAAAAGAATTATTCCTCATCCAAAAAAAGCCAGCCCTTAGGCCAGCTTTTCGTTTAATATTCTTCGTCTTTGCTGGAAGAGCTGCCGCCTTCTTCATCGGCACTTCCGCCGTAATCGTATTCATCGTCTTCTTCTTCGCGGAATTCGCCTTCGAGTTCGTTCATGAATACGGCGTCCACGGCTTCTTCGACGGTCGGCAGAATCGTCAGATCCCGGATTTTGGCTTCATCCAAGCTTTCGATTAAGTCCTCGTCCTTGCTTACCAGTACCAGCAGACCGCCGTCCCGCAGACACAGTTCGTTGGCTTTACGCAGTACCGAAAAACCATCCTGCTCGATCGTTTGTACCTTTTCCAGATCAAACACCATGTTCGTGTAGCCTTCTTTCCAGAGGGAGGCTACGGACTTGGAAATGCCCTGGGAAACTTCCGTATCAATAGTCGCCGTATTCACGTCGATCAATACGTACTGCTGGCTTTTTTCTATTTTAAACTCCATACGTTTACAGTGGTCCTTTATGATTTTTAGTTTCGGTTGATAGTCTATGCAGTGTTGTTGGTTGATAGTTGTTGGGGTTACTGGTCAGGAGATTGCTGAAGCTCTACAAATGTTCAGCTGATTAATCTAATGGAACTAGTGGCACCATTTTCAACTAAAAATCTATTTGTAAAAACAACAAACAACTAGCTATTTCTCGCCGCCAGCAAGGCCTGCACATTGGCTTCAATACGGGCCAGAGCGTTGGGATCGGGGGTTGGAGCAAACGTACGGCCCGTCACTTTTTCAAACAGCTCGATGTATCTATGCGATATTTCCTGCGTCCATTCTTCCGACATGGCGGGAACAGTCTGACCTTCTTTTCCCTGGAATCCATTAGCAATGAGCCACTCCCGCACAAACTCTTTGGAGAGTTGCCGCTGGGTTTCGCCCGCCGCCTGCCGTTCGGCGTATCCGTCGGCGTAAAAATAGCGGCTCGAATCGGGCGTATGAATTTCATCGATCAGGTAAATCTCCGTACCACGCTTCCCAAATTCGTACTTTGTGTCAACCAGAATAAGTCCCTGATCGGCGGCCATTTGGGTCCCCCGTTCGAACAAAGCCAGGGTATACTGCTCCAGTTGCGTATATTCTTCTTCAGAAATCAATCCCTGCCGGAGGATTTCCTCGCGGGAAATATCCTCATCGTGCCCTTCGTGAGCCTTCGTCGTGGGTGTAATGATGGGTTGAGGCAGTCGGTCATTTTCCTTCAGTCCTTCGGGCAGGGTTACGCCGCAAAGCTCCCGTAATCCGGAACGATACGTACGCCAGGCGTGACCTGCCAGATAGCCTCGAACGACCATCTCAACGGGATACGCTTCACATTTCCAGCCGAAACTAACGTTGGGGTCGGGTACTTCCAGTAACCAGTTGGGAACCAGGTCTGACGTCGCCTGCAGGAAGTGAGCGGCAATCTGATTAAGCACCTGTCCTTTGTAAGGGATAGGACTGGGCAATATCACGTCAAATGCTGAAATACGGTCGGAGGCAATGGCCAGCATCGTATCGTCAAAAAAGTATACGTCACGAACCTTGCCGTGATACAGGCCGGTCTGACCGGGAAATTGAAATTCGGTACGGGAGATAGGCATGAACCTTTGTATAAGTTGCGGGTGGCAAAATTAACGAGCTTCCGTACAAATGCCAACTTCTGGCTTCAATGAGTACGCACAAGCGGAAAGACCGTTCGAAGTTGAAAGATGAAGGGTTACCATTTTTCCTTCGTCTCTACCGTATTCTCGGCCCGGTGCGGGTGTTGCTGGAGGTACTGAATCTCCTGGTTGCGGGAAGATTCCAGCAGGCGTAAGGCCTGTTCTTCCGAAAGATTGACCTGATTCAGGGACTTTAGAATTTCTTCTTTCCGGGTGGAAGCCTGTACTTCGGCAGCCTGGGGTGGGGGCGTACTGGACGAGGAGTTGGGGGGCGGAGGCGTCGTGGGCATGTCAGGGCGGTCAATGTGCCGACGGCGAACAAATTCGTAATTAAAACGGGCCTGTTCGTTTTCAGAATTCCGCTCCAGGGCTCGCTGAAATTGTTCCTCCGCTCGTAGTGTATCGCCCGAAGAGCAGGCCAGAATCCCCAACTGATTGAGGGCAGCGGACGCAATCCAGGCATCAGATACGCGAATCAGCCGACTATACTGTTCCAAAGCCAAAGCCGTGTCTTTTTGAGCAAAGGCCGCGTGAGCCATGTTCAGAATGATGTACGGATCGGGTACGAGTTGCGTCCGCTCCAGGTATTCGTAGTATTGAATGGCCTGATCGTATTTTTTCTGACGATAGGCCTCTTCGGCCATGCGTTTGGCCTGATTTCGCTGGATAATTTGACTGGGCCAGCCCAGAGTTGTCAGCCAGATGGCAATTTTTAACCAGAAAATATTCATACACAAGCTCGACTCGGAGCGGATTACAAACGAAACGTACGCACCGTGATCAAAATATCCAGACTCAGTAATACCAGACCCAGAATGACGAAATAATAGTAGCGATTGGACGTAATGGCTATTTTCCGCTGGTCAATCAGCCGCCCGGCTACCTGCTGGATGCTTTGGGTCAGTTGCGGGAAATCGTTGCGTACGGTGGTGATTTCGTAATAGTCGCCGCCGGTGGTCGCAGCCATTTTCTCCAGCGACTCGGATTGCAGATACGTACGTACAAAGGTACCGTCCTCGCCTTTGATGAACCCATTACCCGAGGGAATGCGGCTACCCTCGCGGGTACCAATGCCCAGACAAAAGAGCTGAATCCCCTGTCGGCGAATGGACCGGAGCGTTTTGGTAGCGACGCCGTTAAAATCTTCACCATCGCTGATGAACACAATGACTTTCGAAGCATTAGCTCGCGTATGCTCGCCCGACTGTTTATCCAGGGCCATTTGTAGGGCCGGTTCGAAGGCGGTCCCTTGGTCGGTCAGCATGCGGGTATTGAGTGATTCAATAAAAACGGTCAGGGCGTTGCGGTCAAAAGTCAGCGGGCACTGTAGGTAAGTGCCCGAGGAAAAAACGATGAGGCCGAAGCGATCGTTGGGAAACTGCGTAATGAGTCGATTCAGTTCAAACTTGATGCGTTGCAGGCGGGAGGGCTGAATGTCCGTCGCATCCATGGAGCTAGAGACATCGACTACCAGAAAAATATCCTTGCCCACGGCCTGCACATCCCGTTCGGGATCGCCGAAGGAAGGCTCCAACAACCCAATGACCAGAGCACCCATGGCCGCCGAGCGAAGAAAAAACTTCAGGGCGACGGAGCGGGCAGAGGTATTGAGCCGGTGAGCGTACCAAAAAGTTCGACCCAAATAGATGAGGTATAGAATACCGAATAAAGCAATGAAAATCAGCTCCGTTCGTCCCCAATCACGATTAAAAATCATACTGCTATCAACGGTGAAAACTGCAAAAAACGAATTTTTTTTCGAAAAAACTTGTGTTTGGGGTTTTTAAGAGCCTATATTTGCGAACCGAAACGGAGAAGGAGAGGTGCCTGAGTGGCCGAAAGGAGCAGTTTGCTAAACTGTCGTACGTCTAAAGCGTACCGCGGGTTCGAATCCCGCCCTCTCCGCACAGTTTTGAATTTTTCGGGGTGTAGCGTAGCCCGGTATCGCGTCTGCTTTGGGAGCAGAAGGCCGTCAGTTCGAATCTGGCCACCCCGACTACTAAATTGACCAGTGCCCGTTCTCAGAATTCTGTGAACCACGCTGAAACCGGCTGAGTCTGGTCCTATAGCTCAACCGGATAGAGCAACTGCCTTCTAAGCAGTAGGTTGCAGGTTCGAGTCCTGCTGGGATCACTTATCAACACGCTGGCAATGGCTGGCAATCTATAACGCCCTAGAAATCACGTTTCTAGGGCGTTTTGCTTTTATCTGCGTTCGTCAGCGTTTGCCACAGTTTGGAAAAAGTTACACCCTAGTCTTACACCCAAACCTGCAATCTTCATGAGGGATATATCCATCACACCCGAATCTTAAATTACGAATTTCTTAAAGACCACACTCAACAGATTCAGCTTCGAATTACGCAGAATAAATAGCATCGCCGTGTGGCTACGGAATACAGTGTACACGAAAATTTCTGGAACACTGATAAACACAAGGTGCGTAAGGAGCATCCCATCGCGACAGCTATTAACGCCGCTATTCGGGAGAAGGTCAGCAAGCTCATGTCCGAAATAAGTAAGGCGAATGTGCAAAACACCAGCCTATCGGCTCGCGATCTTTAGCGGAAAGCTCGTAAAGAGGTAGTAAGGGAACTTCTTTGATTTGCAGATAAGCACATCAAACGTATTACAATTCTTTCCAGAACAAAGTAATTTCCGTAGTGAATAAGCTCCGAAAGGACCGGCAAGGAATAAGATATCCTTATTAGAGCTGGCCCGCTGAAATCAATGGTTTATTGAAAGAATCAGTCAGGCAAGCCGGTATAGACAAACCCATCAGTACGCATGTTGCCCGACATAACTTTGCTGAAATGACTCGTGAACTGACGGGCAATGATATTTATTTCATCTCGGCGGGTTTAGGTCATAGCTCTGTGAGTATCACCGAAGGGTATTTCAATAAAGAATTGAAAACGGGAGCTGACAAACTATCGCAGATTGTCGCTTCCATTGCTAATCGTAACGAATCGGATTCATCTACTTCATGGGAGAGATAGATGGATAATGTCCCTTACTTTCTGAATCAAGAACTATGGAATACTTTGAAACAGAAATAGTATGCTGTTTGAATGAAGTGGACCAGTTCAAATGACCATTTAGGGCATTTATTGAATGGAGGGAATCATAACTGAGGAAATAAAGTGTCCCGTTCGCTGAAGTAGGTATCTTTTCTCCTCTAAAATCCTTATTATCTATCTCCCATTTAAGTGTTCCATCACTTCTGTTATAAGCAGATAATTTTTCACCTACGGTATAAATTAGATTCTTATCCATATTAAGGGAAATAGACCATTCAGAAGCTTTGACTTGCCAAATTACCTTCCCGGTATTAGCTTGTAAAGCAAAGAGATTACCTCTCATATCTCCTGCATAGAGTATATCGTCGACTACTTCTAGCGTTGTGCTATTTTTTATTTGATCATTCGCCCAGGCTTTACGTCCCGTCCGGGCATCGTAAGCTATAACTGATGAATTATAATTAGAATCATGCCGGGATGTATAGATATACTGTTGATAGCTCGCTGGTTTAGGTCCTCCAATTTCAGAATAGGGAAAATCTATTTCCCATAATTTGTTGCCTGTAGAAGCATCTAAAGCTAAAAAACCTAGGGAAGTTTCTATGTACAAGGCATTTCTATGAAATTGAGGATGACCCAGAGGAATATAGTCTTTTGTTGTCCCATCATAAGAACGGGGTGACATTTCATAAGACCATCTAATCTGACCATTGCTTATATCAATAGCTAGAATACTAAAGTTGGTGTTGTTGTAACCGAATCTTTCTAAGTGGTCCTTGCGTTGAAAAGCCCCATAGATAAGTCCATCTCTAATAACGAGAGAGTTGAAATTAGTAAAAAGGTTAACGTAAGGCGTCTGGTTCTGATAGGGAGAAGTCAACTGACTTTCCCATACCTTTTTACCCGAATGCACATGGTATCCGTAGATTTTGTTGCGAGCCGTACGAACATAAATAGTCGAGTCAGCTAATACTGGACCTGCAAAAAGGCTATCATTTTCTGTAACCCATACAATCTTACCCGTTTGTGTATCAATAGCATATAAATTAAGATCGCTCAAGACCATAAACGCTTTATCGTTTCGAACAGAATTTTGTTTTTGAGCATATCCCAGAAAGCTGTACAACAAAAAGAACAAGAGGGGAAGTCGTTTCATAAAGAGGAGTACTCAATCAAGAAGGCTTATTGTTGGTAAAAGTAGATCAGTTGCTTAGTATCCTAAGCAACTGATCTACAATAATTAATCAAACGTACTCTAGCCAGCCATAGCCCCGTTCCGGCTAATCGCGTCTGCGAATACACTCGGCTTGGCATTGATACTCCAGAGAGCACTGTTGCTTTCACCCTATAGTTACAATAAGCGGCGATCAAATACCGCTAGCATTGCTGATCCAATAACCCCTCGTTAAAATTGAAGCGAATTATAATCGTTGGGACCTGACAAAGCCAGCGTTTACGGTTTTGGCTGTATTGGACACCCTCTAAATGATATAAGAAAACAAACTCGATCCCTATAAAACCAAAAAACCCAAGCCCTAAGACCCAGGTTTTTTGATAAACGGATACTTTCGAATCTACATTACAATCAACGGAGACACAATCGCGAGTACCTGCTCTTTCGTTAGGGGCTCGTCGAATGCTTCGGAGACCACGATGTCCGAGAATCCGGGGCCCAGTTTGGTTACGTCCACTTTCTGTACCACGTTTTCCTCGCCGGCGTATACGGCAGCAGGGGCTCCGTCCGGTTCGTTTTTGGTGATCCAGACGCGGCCTTCGCGAATGCGACGCACTTCGGCGGCATGACGGGCTTCAACCGCGTGAATTTGCAGGGCCGTGGTCAGTACCGCCTGTTTGTACAGTTTCGGAGCCTGTCCTTTGTAGGCCCGAACGCCCGTATCTTCAAAGGCCTGCGAAACGATCAGGAAGGTTTGGTAGTCCGAGAATACGTTCGGAAATACTTCTTCGAATTTGAACATCTTGGGTTTGGCTACCGCAGCACTGCCCAGGACTGATTTCAACAACTTGACGTGGGCGTCCTCGTGCTTGCTGATTTGCTCAAATACGGGTCGATCCCCACCAAACGACAGGCTAGTGCTCAATGCTTTTTTGTAGAATTCGTCTTCCAGGTATTCCAGCGTCAGAGCAAAGTTCAGCACTTCCTGTACTTCAGTGGACTGAGCAAAGGCTTCCTGTGTGACGCTGGCCAGGGCGAGAGGTAGGGCGGCCGCTGTCGCTGCCTTCGTGCCCTTGCGGAGAAAATAACGACGCGAGTAGAAGGATAAACGCTCCGTAGCGTCGCCATCTATCTTTTCAATATCGGAAAAAATCTGAAAAATATTCATGGATTGAATCGAAGTTCGAGAGAGAGTCAAGTAGTAAGTAGATAGAAAAAGGCCGATGCTATTGAACGGGAATCCGCTCCGCCGTGATTCGCTCTTTGATGTAGGGCTGAGCCAGTACGACCACTTGTTGCGGGTACAGGGCCCGATCCAGACCCGTATCGGGCGTGATGATGTCATCGCCGGCAAAACTGCCTGGCATGTTGGATCGTGGATGCAGCAGATCGCGGAGCAGAGCCGCATGGCGAGCTTCTACGGATACGATTTTACCCGAAAGATTCAACAGTTCCATATCCGTTACGAAACGGCCCGCTCCGTTCAGAGCGGCAACGCCCAGGTCTTCGAACGTATGACCCGTTTTCAGAATTTCTTCACGCGATCCAATCTTGATGTTGTCGAAGTTCGGCGTCAGCATTGGAATGGCTTTGTCTCCCAGCAGATACCGGAACAGCTCCAGGTGCGTACGTTCCCGGTCACGGAGGTCCACAAACAGGGCTTTTTCTTCCGCCGACAGTTGATTAAACGCGGGACTTTCAATCACGGTTGAATAAAACGCTACTTCCAGTTGCTCCTGGGCATACGACAGGTTCATAATGCCCACATCGCCAAATCCTAAATCAATGAAGTTAGGATCATATACGATGGGTTTGTGGTCTTCACAGGCTAACGTGGTTAACGTAAGAGCTGAAATAGAGGACAAGCCGGCAAAACGGAGAAAGGTGCGGCGACCTACAGCAGTGGTACCGTTGTTCGAGCCGCCCGATGCGGCTGAACCCTTAGAAAGTTGATTCATAGAACGGTTAAAAAAAGATGAAAAAGGACAAATACTCAAGGTTCAGGCACATCTTTCAACTTCGTACGCGAAAACACCACCTCGGGTGGTTCGGGCACGACTGAACACATGCACAAGCATTCACTTTTATTAGAGTAACTGAGTAAAATGTGCTAATGGCGGTACGTCTACGGTGCGGTTTTTCCCTCCACAGTTTAGGGCTCGTAGAGGAAGCCTCGACGTACGGTTTTTTGTAAGGGGCAACAAAAAACGCTGGTATACTTCTAAAAAAAGGTATACCAGCGACCCAACGAAGGTGAATAAACGTTATTAACTATAGGTAAGCTGGAGCGTGCGAAATCTAGTACCGTAGGTTAACCATAGGAGACGAACCTATCAGGGATATACGCAAAGGCTAATCTTCCAGGAACGTGAATACAATCAGATACGATAAAATGGATACCACAAACCCGAACATAAAAATGTTATAGGCGATGCGGAGGAGCTTGTATTTCTTGCCCAGTACTACGCCCAGGTGGTAAATGTCGCGGGTCATGCTGCCGTAGAGAAATTCGCTGTCCTTCATCATGGCGTCGATGCCACGTTCGTAGTCTTCCAGGGTCATGTTGTAAAAATTACCGAAAAAGAGCAGGTTGGCTTTCTTCTGCCGAATGTCATCCATACTCACCGTGCCCCGGGTAATGTTCGGTCGCGTGGCCAGTACGGCAAAAATGATGGTCAGGACAGCCGTAAGCAGAAAGATGGCCGTAGGCGGAATCAATTGCGGGTGATTTTCCAGCCGGTGCGACAAGACCGATACCACCACCGAAACCATGATGGAATTGACCGAAATCATGATGTTGGCTTTGCTGTCGGCAATTTCACTCAGGCGTAAATGGTTGGTGGACGTCGTCCGAAACATGGTTTCGATCCCGCGTTCGGGGTCTTTCTTTTTCTTTTCCGCGACGAGTGGCTGCGTAGGTGCGTCGGTTTTTTCGGCCTGCTTATCCAGGAGTCGCCGCAGGTTTTCCGCTTTCGTTGCGTCAAACATTTTTCGGGCCATCGGTGTGAAATACTGATGCGACTGGATGAATTCAATATTGCCCATTCGCCAGAGGTTTCCCGAAATCTGGATGCCTTTCATGGCCTCTATTTCTTTCCGCAAAAGTTTGGTTTTGTCCTTGTAATCGACGCTACCCAGGTGCGACAGATCCGCATCGCAGACAATTTCCTCCAGTAAATTGTGGGGCTTTTGGGGCATGCGAGTGGCCAAAATGCAACCTTCTACCTGTGAAATTAGCTCGGCGGACTGGCCTTCACTTTGCAGGAACTCCGTCGCCAGCTCGGCACTTTTTTCCTCGTGTTGCATCTTCGGGCTGAATAAATAGCCCGCATCATGAAACCAGGCGGCCACGAGTACCGTCCGGTACTGCATGTCGTTCAACTGATACTGATGACTCAGGGCCTCAGCAGCCTGCACGACCTCCTGTGTGTGGGTAAGCGTATGGTACGCCAGTGAAGGCGTGGGATGTTCGTCGTACAGACGCAGCACATGAGCTTCCGCTTTCGATACTAAGGGATCAGTCATTACGACTCGGTTTAGAAAAATACGGGCTGGTAATATAAGTCAACTTTTGCTTAAAAGCGGAATCCTACGGAAACGTAGGGTAGGGTTCCTTCCCTCGAAAATGCTACAGATGCGTTGAAAATGAGTAGACTGGCTGGCGAAACGTACAGCCCCGCCCCGTACCCATCGTGCCAGCGTTGGGAGTTTTCGTTTTTCACCCAGACGCGTCCGAGGTCGTTGAAAAGCGTGAGTCCAACAGTGCCCGGAAACAGGTAGGAGTTGAAATTAAACAGCTTCGTCCGGATTTCGAGGTTATGATAGACCTGTTTTTCCCCCGCAAAACGGTACTTCCGGAAGCCCCGCAGGTTGTCCTGTCCACCCAGGTACTGCAACTGATAAAAGGCCGGGTTGCCGTAGGTTAGTCCCCCGCCAATCCGATTGACAATGACGATACGAGCGGCGTTCGAGAAACTGGCATGAACGGTCAGGTCGGTACTCAACTGCGTCATGTGGTTTCGCTGGTCGCCAAAACCCTGTAGAGTCATCGCCGTCGTATTCCAGTACAGGCTCGGGTAGGAAGGGTAAGATTATTCCGGTTGTCGATGACGACACTCGCCTGCAAACCGCCGTAAAACTGTCGCCGTAAAAAGGGTGCATTGGTTTCAGCCAGATACCGTTCGAGGAACCGTCCCTGATTATCCTGCATATCTACGTTGAAGTACTGAAAAACCGGACCCGCCATGACTTGCAGGTGCTGACCCAACCGACGTTTGAGTAGGGCCGATACCGTACTTAAATCGTAGCGGGTGCGGTAATAACGAATTTTCCGCCCTTTTTCGTAGACCGTTTCGTTACCAATGCCGAAAAAGTTGGTCACGTTGTCAGGAGCCCGCAGATACGCGTTGATCCAGAGGTCGTTTTTGCCCAGCAAATGCGTAAAAATACCGTCGTACTTGATGGCCGTCGCTTCCGTAGCCAGGGCGTGGCTGATGAGCAGCCGGTTCATGGACGCGTAGGGCGACTTACGGAAGCCGTGTTTGGTAAACTGAAATCCGGCTCCAAGCAGGATACCGTCGTCCAGGTTAAAGCCCGCCGAGGCCAGCGGAGCCAGGCGGTTGTACTGGAAGGCGTGGTTGTCGTAAGCGTTAATGGTGGGATCGCTGGAGGCGTGTATTTGAGCCGTTTGGGGCTCGGGCCAGACATTGGCTTCCGTACGAAGGTCGTACACCTGGGTCTGCCTTTTTCGCGTATCCTGAAGGGCAAATCGGTCGATGCCTTCGCCACCGATGAGGCGTATTTTTATACCGGAAGAAGCCGTACCCCGCACGACAAACTGGTCGGTACCCGCCTGACCGTACAAGCGGATTTCCTTCGTCTCGGCGGGATCAAATACGCGGTGGTACAGTTGCTGTTTCAGCGTACTATCCTTGCCGATTTTGTACACCCGGACCGACACGTGGCCATCCGGCTGATGGTCTACCTCGAAACGCTCGGCTTTGTTACTGCCGGGAATATCGACCGCCCGGGCCAGGAAACGGTAATAGGTGAGGCCTTCACTGAGCAGATTGGCCCGACGGGCTTTGAGGGTCGCTAGAATGTCGGCTCCGAAATTTTTCTGAATTGGATCGGGAAACTGCCGGACGGCGGCTTCGAGTACGGCATCGGTCAGCTTGCCCTGCAGAGCGGTGATTTCTTCCTGCCAGTCCTGCTGACTAAGCTCCTGTAAGAACATCCGGTCGAAGTACCGGGCGTTGTACATAAATCCATTCACATTATGCAGGTGGTCGCGAAAACCTTGGAATTTGGGCTGTAACCATGAACGGGCAGCAATGTAGGGAAACAGTCCACCCGACTTGAAAAAGACCTGATCGCGATCGCGGGGAATGGGTTCGTACACCTTGCCGTTTTTGGTTTTTCGACTGCTCCACCGCCACTGATCTTCGTGTCGATCCCAGTCGCCCATCACTAAATCCAGCATACGGGCCCGAACGACGGCCCGCTGATTAACGCGGTCATCGTTGTCTTTTTGCAGAGCATCGATCACCTTGGGCGTACTGAGACTTTTTTCGGTAACGGGATTGCGTTCTTCGAGCAAACAGACGGTCCCGGCAAAATCAACGCCATATACCCCCAGAGCCGGATCGTCGGGTACATAGACTATTTTGGGGTTGGCATGCGGTACGTCAGCGGCTTCCGCCAGCGTGGATACCGCCAGGGGGGCGAAGGGGAAGGCCGCCGAAATCTGATCCTGAATAATGTCTTTCGCCACGGTTTGCCGCAGGTACGCAGGCAGGGCTTTTTCGGGAGCCTTCTGAATGGTACGGAGCACCCACTCTTTTCCCGAAGCATCTTCCAGCCGTAGGGATTTGGTTTGTTGCCCACCGCCGCGTTGGAGAATCTTAAAGCCTCCTTTTTCTTTGGTAATGTCGAATACCGGCAGGGTGACGGGGGTCGCCCAGACTTTGCGATAGTTTTCTCCGAACAGTCGGCGGTGCAGGGTACTCACGCTATCGTAATCCGGAGCAATGGCTACGGTCACGGAATCAGGCCAGGATTTTTCCCGAATTCGGGCATGATCTGGCGTGGTCTTGCGGTCAATTTTGTAGATCGGGGCTGTATGGGCCAGGGTGGCCTGAGCCGCTTCATCGACGGTGTAGAACGCGGCCTGTACCCGACCGTCCCGTAGTTCGTCGAGGACTACGTACCCCCATTCACCACTAACGAAACGAGCCTTCTTGCCCTTTTTGACCCGTTCCCGATTGATACCTGATCCACTGACAATAAAATTCCGGTTCCCATCTACAATATGCTGTAAAGCATGGTCGTGTCCCGAGACAAAGACGACGTTAGGGGCAGGCTGGGTTGCTTTCTCCAGTACCCGAGCCATGTGTTTGTAAATCGGATTGGGCAAGTCCTGTACGGTACCGAATACACCCCGGGCGATGGGATAAATCGATCCAATGACCGGTAGTGGAATATACAGGTGAGGGTTAATATCGGTAAAGGGAAAAATATGCTGCTTGAGCGTATAATAGCCCCCGTGAATGCCGTAGCTGCGGAAGGGTTGGTGCGTCGCCAGAATGATTCCTTTGTCACGGTTGAGGTATACCAACTCCGAGAGTCGCGTGACGACTTCATCTTCGGTTTTGCAGGCACAGTCTGAATCTCTGCCGGGTTTATCGTTGGGATGTAGCCACCACTGCGTATCAACGATGATCAGAACCAGATGATCGTTTAGCTCCACCAGTTCAGGACCAGGACAGCCGCCCGCGGGAAGCAAACGGATGTTGGGCGAATTCAGACTGTCGAGCCATCGACCCTGGCGTTTGATTTTCTCCCAGCCGTCGGGATGGTCCTTGCTCCAATCATGATTCCCCGGTATGAACAGTACCTGAGACGCTTTCCCAATGCCAAGCTGGGCCTGGTAACGCAGAATGGTCGTCAGGGAGTCGTAATCCGGACTAGCTTCGTCGGACAATCCGTGCGGGTACACGTTATCGCCGAGGTACAGCATCGTTGTCTGCGGATCGTCGAAGGAATATCGGGCCCGTACCGCATCTACCACCGGATTTTTGCCCTTGTACAGGCGTCCGGCGTCCCCAATGAGTACGAGTCGATGCACGACGGAGTCGGGTCGGGCCTGCTGGGCCCGTATCGGAAGTATTCCACCAAAAACCAGCAGCAGAATCAGGCTTCGGCGGAGGAAGAAGAACGTACGCATAAAAGAATGACAGGTGAAACACAAGAGCGGCACCGCTTCGTTGTCAGCAATGAAGGGCCGTCCCGAACCCGGAACGGCCAAAGCTACGGTTTATCTATTTAGGATTGAGCGACCAGCAGTTCCTGCTCAGGTACCCCCAGGGGTTCCGCGTATTGAATGGCCAGCCGAATGGCTTTTAGTCCAACAACGCCCTGCAAAGGCTCCAGATCGAGGTATTCCAACGTAGGGCTAATCCGGTTCTGTTCCTGTAATAAAGTGATTAAAGGAAGATAATCCGCGATTTCCTGCTGATGGGTATACACCAGGGCAATGTGGTCGGGTTGCGTCAGGCGTTCGTTGGTACCACGCACCAGGGCCTTGTCGATCCGTTTTTTAATGACTTCATACCGGATGCTGTAGGAGCCTTCCACGTCAAAGCGGTGTTCATCCTCCCGGAAACTGATGTTCACGGGCTGGGAATGAGCCAGAATCAATTGCGTCGTTTGCAGGGGCCGCGGCAGGTGCGGTAACAGACGATGCGTGAGTTGAGCCAGATCCACCATCGACGTCAATTGCCAGAGTCTCAACCGCCGTAAGTCATTGGCTACGAAAGGATTTTGCGGGGAAATCGACTGTCCTACGTAGATATTGTACTCCATACCGTCGGTCCGGTACTTCTCAAAATAGTGCGGATAAACGGCCTGTAATTGCTGTTCTTCCTGCTCAATGTACCCGTTAACGGCCGCGTTGATCCAGTCCAGACTGCGTTCATAATTCCGGGAAGCCTGGTGGAAATGGCCCGTTTGTGGATCGGTTTGCTGAAAATAATACTCAAGGGATGGTTCCAGTGCTTTGGAATCGAGCTGCAAACGGCGGAAGTAAGGCGTAACCTGCTGCGACAAAAACAGGAGAATACTTTCTTCGGTATCGGGCGTCAGATCGTCGAGCAATAACTCCTGCCAGTACCGGGTTTCCACCTGCAATTGCTGCGATCGCTCCGAAGCTACACTAGGTTCCTGCAACAGCGAAGCAGCGGCAGCCAATTGATGGCTCAGGTCCGTACGGATGGCCCAGTGCCGTTCCAGCGACGAATTCCGAATGTCGATGGCTCCGTATAAGGGATACACCTGCGGAAAACGAATGCGGGCAGTTTCCCGGTCCGCCGGTTTTTTGCCACCAGCCCGCAGATACTGCCAGGCTACTTCGTTGAATTTCCATTCAACGGCCGGTTGCAGGGTCGTGAATTTTTGCCGAATCAGTCGTTGAATACGTTTATTGAATTCACTGATCTGGAAGAGTAATAATTCCCGAACGAGCGGAATGACGCGTTCGACCTTGAAGAGAATTTCGTCGTCCAGAGCGTCGGCGTTGGGGCTGCCAATTTCGAGTACACCCACGACCTGATCCGCCGCTTTAATGGGATACAGAATAAAACTTTGCAGGCCGTTAGAAACCAGCCGCTGTAACTCGGGCTCCGAAAACTTGTTCAGGTTACAGAAAACGTGCGGGTAATCGTGTTGAGCGAGTCGCTCGGCAATGCGTTCCTGCATGGTCTGCTGACTGCCTTCCACCCAGGCTTCGCCGCAGGTTTTCTCAAAATCGGCCATCGCCAGTACCACACTACGACTACCAAAATCGGGGTGAAAAACGTACTGCTGATTGATTTTGATGAAGGGCATCAGACCAATCCGGATGTCGGGTTGTCCGCACAAATCCCGCATGGCTTTCTCGAAGCGGCGGTAGATCATCTCCTCCGAATCACTCTGCAAGTGTACAAACACCTCTTTGAGCTGCTGAATGGTCTTGTCCTCGGTAATGTCTTCAATCAGAAAAACGCAAAATCCTTTGAGAACAAACTCGCCGAGGGGCAGGGGCGAAGGCACGCGATCCAGGGTACGATGACCTTTAGCGAATTCCGTCCATTCGGGCTGTAGAGGCGGCAAGGCAGAGCCCTGATGTTGTGGCTCAACGAAATTGACGTTTATCGTTAAACGATAGAATTTCGTAACGCCATTGACGACCCGCTGAAACGACAGCGAAGGCGTAAGTTCCTTGATAAAATGAACGCCGTAGCACTTATTCAGAATCAGCTGGTACAGAAACCGTAGTTTCTCTTTGTGATTATGAGCCTCGTCCACTTCCAGCCCTTCGTACGTATGCAGGAGAGCGTTGAACGAATCCGAAGCGTGAAATAAGTCCAGCGGAATCGGCAATCCAAAGCCATAGGGTATTTCCTTTTCGTTACTCAGTAAGGGTAATACGCTCAGCTTGAGTAGCTGAGCCATGTCTTCCAATTGCTGTGGCGTATACGTTTCATCAATAGAGTCTTCGGAAATGAGTGGCGTAAATTGTTGAAGTAAGTAATCAAATACGTGCGAGCGGGCAGCACCCGTGGACGTAGAACCCTTTTGCTGCTGTAAGTACGCAATAAAGGGTTTAAAGGATAACCTGAACTGTACCGGGAACTCGGCTACTTCAGGGGGTATAGCGATGGTATCCATGCGATATGGATGATTAGTACGTAAACAAGGAGTTAATCTTGAAGTATATAATCTAAACTTTTGACTTTGGGTTCAAATATTTCCAAAATATCGTGTGGATCGTGCGAAAGGAGGGTTGAACGGTTTGTACTGCCAGGGAATGGAAAAGGTGGAATAACAAAGGTAGGAGCATTTTCAAAATCCGTTTATGCACTTTAAAATTTCTTTGCTATAGAAAAGTTGAAAGTTTATCTTGAAATTATCTTATATCAAAGTAGTAGGTTGAAGTGAGGGATCTATTTAAGTACTAAAATAGCGTTTATTACGTAGTTGAATGCCCCTAATTTTAACGGGTTTATTTCAATTAAAATCAATACTATTTATTGATAAGAATGCTGTTTAGTAGGTATTTAAAAATGCATGATTTGATGAATTGAACAAATACATCATTGTTTTAAAGTATTGAGGAAGTTTAATGCGTTTTGAGTAATTAAAATCTCTTTATACGCCTTTGATTCCTCATTCTGTTGACGGTAGTCTACATTCAATAAAAGCCAGTTATGCAATAACCCTAAAATTTGTGGGTGTATGAGCTGCTTAGATTGACCAACACGAATGAGTAGCCTTTAAGATAAATACCAATGTATTGTGAACTTATAAAATGAGTTAGTGTCAGGTTGATTGTGTTTCCAGGGGTTGGGAAGCTATAAATCTAAAATTGAGATTAAAATTTAATTTTGATCCTAAGGCGGTAGTGGATTTATGTATAAACAGAAAATACATGAACAGCCAAGAGTTTTAGCTGTCGTGATCCATGAGTAATGCTAGCTAAGGAGAGTTGAGGAAAGCCTTAATTTTGTGTCTGTCAATCCTTTTTGATCGGGATAATGGATGCATGTATTTACTTATATTAGTCTGGTTTTTGTATAAATGAGAAAATAATTTTCATGTTTTAATGAAGTGAAAATGAATCGTAATGAGAAGTAAATACGAGAAGTAATTCCGGAATTGGTATGGGTCTTTTCCGAAGTAAATCCTGTCTGATAAAGTCGTTTTTCATGTCAGTAATTCTAAGAAGTAAGTCGCCCGCCGGAATTTGCTTTTGGAAGGTTTTGCGTACCAATCTCTGCTCGCATTTATGGAACTCAAGTACAAAATTGCACTCATCAGTGACCATGCTTCTCCATTGGCCATTTGCGGCGGCGTCGATGCCGGCGGGCAGAATATAGCCGTAGCCGAGCTGGCTCAGCACCTGGCGGATCTGGGTTATTCCATCGACATCTTTACCCGCTGGGCGGATGAAAAGCTGCCGCAGGTGATTCAGTGGCAACCGCAAATTCGGGTCGTGCACGTAAAAGCGGGCCCGAAGACCTTTCTGCCGAAAGAAGAATTTTTACCCTATATGCCGGAATTCACAGCGGATGTACTGCGTTTTTCTAAACGCGAAGGGCATCCGTACCGACTCGTGCACGCTCATTTCTTTCTCTCGGCAATGGTCGCCGCTGATTTGAAGAAAATGCTCGGTATTCCCTTTGTCATTACTTTCCATGCCCTGGGAAAAGTCCGGCGACTGATCCAGGGTGATAGCGATACATTTCCCGCTCTACGGTTTGATCTGGAAGACCGGGTCATTCGTGAAGCCGATCAGGTGATTGCTCTCTGCCCACAGGACCGCGACGATCTGCTGACGCTGTACAACGCCGATCCGAACAAGCTAACGATTATCCCGAATGGCTTTAATCCCGGCGAATTTTTTATTACCGATCAAAAGCGGGCACGGGCTAAAGTAGGCCTCCCCGCCGACGAGAAAATCATTTTACAATTAGGGCGTATGGTACCACGCAAGGGGGTGGCTACCGTCATCGAAGCGTTGGCTCGCCTGAAAAAGCAGTACGGTCAACAGGCTCGTCTGGTGATTGTGGGCGGGGAATCGGATGTGCCTGATCCGGTCATCACGCCCGAAATGGGTCGGTTACAGCAACTGGCGGAAACCGAAGGAATTGCCGATTCAGTAACCTTTGTGGGCCGGAGAGACCGGGCTCTGCTTCGGTATTACTACAGTGCCTCGGATGTCTTCGTAACCACGCCCTGGTACGAACCCTTCGGTATTACGCCGCTGGAAGCCATGGCCTCGGGTGCTCCGGTCATTGGAGCTAATGTGGGTGGCATCAAGTACACCATCACCGACGGCGAAACCGGCCTGCTGGTACCACCCAAAGATCCCGAGGCTCTGGCCGAAAAATTAAACGAGGTTTTGTCGGATAAAATGCTGGGTACTTCACTAAAAGAAAAGGCTTTACAAAACGTACACGCTCACTTTACCTGGGAGAAAGTAGCCCGGCAAACGGCTCAATTGTACGAACAATACGCTCTGCCGACCTTTCGTCCGTACCGTCATAGTCAGAAGGCTATATTTCTGGACAAAGACGGAACGCTCATTCCTGACATTCCTTACAACATCGATCCCCGGAAAATCCGCCTGTACTCTGACGCGGGAGAAGCTTTGGCTCGCCTCCAGCGGGCCGGATACCAGATTTTTGTAGTTTCAAATCAGTCGGGTGTGGCGAAGGGATTTTTTCAGGAAGAGGCCTTGACGGGCGTGGAAAGTCGCATTCGTGAACTGTTACTGCCCTGGGGCGTGCAACTGAGCGGATTTTACTATTGCCCGCATTCGCCGCAGGGTTCGGTACCTTCGTACGCCATTGACTGTACCTGCCGAAAACCCTTGCCAGGAATGATTCTGGAAGCGGCCCAGCAACACGGCATTCACCTGTCCGAATCCTGGATGGTGGGCGATATTCTCAACGACATTGAGGCGGGCCGCCGGGCGGGTTGCCGTACCGTGCTCCTCAATAACGGCAACGAAACCGAATGGGTGCCGGGGGAATTTCGGACGCCCACGCACACGGTTCAATCCCTGAAAGAAATGGCCGATACCATTCTGAATCCAGTCGTGATTCCGGTGGCACCGCGACCGCTGCAACGACCCATTCAAGCGTAGGACAAGGCTATGACAAAGACGTGGCAAAACGCTCGCAACTTGTTGTGCATCCGGCTGGATAACATGGGCGATGTACTGATGACGACGCCCGCGTTTCGGGCTCTGAAAGAAGGGCTCCCGCAGGTTCGGCTTACTTTGCTGACTTCCTCCGTAGGGGCGGCCATTGCTTCGTTCATTCCCGAGGTCGATGAGGTAATGACCTTCGATGTTCCGTGGATGAAAGGGGCTTTGGGAGAAGCTTCCACGGCTGTAAACGACCTGGTTGAGCAACTAAAAGCACGGAATTTCGACGGGGCCATTCTCTTTACCGTACAAAGTCAGAATCCCTTGCCGACCGCTCTGATCTGTTACCTGGCGGGTATCCCGCGATTGTTGGGCTACTGCCGGGAAAATCCCTACCAGCTGATGTCGGACTGGGTACCGGATCCTGAAGTGCTGTACGCCACGCGTCACGAAGTGGAACGGCAACTGCATCTGGTCGCCCGGATTGGTTGCATTACCGAAAATCAACGTTTATCGGTTAGCGTTAGTGAAAACGTCCGACCACGGGTTCGGGCGTATCTGGATCAAATCGGTCTGCAACGCGACGAACCCTGGCTGGTCCTGCACGCGGGTGTCAGTGAAGAGAAACGTCGCTATTCGGCTGAAGGCTATCTGGAAGCCTGTCAGGAACTCATGCAGGAGCAGGGTTTTCAGGTGGTGTTGACGGGAAATGCTTCCGAAAAAAGCTACGTCGCCACCTTACAACAAACCCTGGGTGACCGGGCTTTTGCCGTAGCGGGCGATCTATCGCTCGAATGGTTTCTCGCCTTGATTGCCGAGACTCCGGTGTTGGTTTCCAACAATACGGGGCCGGTACATATCGCCGCTGCCCTCGGGACACCGGTGGTGGTTTTGTACGCCATGACCAACCCGCAACATACCCCCTGGCTGGTCGAGAACCGGGTATTGTATTTCGAAGTGCCCGAAGCCCTTCGTTCCCGAAACGTGCTATTACAGGAATTCCCCGGCACGGCCGAGCCGAAGGCTTCGCCCCAACGCATTGTCGAGTCGGTACGGGCTGTAATGCGTCCCGTAGAAAAGGCGGTATAACCGCAGCGACTCAATCCATCTAAACCCATTTTTAATCCATGTACACACTAGGAATCAACGCTGCGTTTCACGATCCGGCTGCTGCTCTCGTCAAAGACGGAGTAGTGCTGGCCGCTGCCGAAGAAGAACGCTTTACGCACATCAAACACGGTAAACGGCCCATTCCTTTTTCTACCTACGAACTTCCGTATCATGCCATTGATTTTTGCCTGAAGAAAGCTGGAATCACGCTGGCCGAAGTGGATCACATCGCTTATTCGTTTGATCCGTATATTCAACTGGGCGAGCAGTCGCAGGCCGAAACGCTACTAATTCCGCTGAAACCTACGGCCTCGACGGGTGACTGGCATAATCCCTGGGATTCGCTATTTCTGGCGTCCATCGTCAATGCTCCGGGGCATTTGGTGGATGGCGTACCGCTGCACCTGGCGGCCCGATTTAAAGGAGCTTCCCGACTGGGACCGTACCAGTGGCATTTTACCAATCATCACTTATCCCACGCGGCGAGTGCCTTCCTGCCCAGCCCGTATACGAACGCGGCGGTACTGGTACTGGACGGTCGCGGGGAGGTGGCTACAACGAGTTACTGGCACGGGCAGGGCAATCAGATGACTCTGCTTGGGGAAGTAATCATGCCGCATTCCCTGGGACTGATGTACGAGCAGATGACGACTTATCTGGGCTTTTTGCACTCCTCGGATGAGTACAAGGTGATGGCTCTGGCCTCGTTCGGTAACCCCGTCTACAAAGATTATTTTAAAGGACTGATTCATTTAAAAGAAGAGGGTCAATACACCATCGATCCGCTCAACCTGGAAGCCACGTTTGGCCCGGCCCGCGAGAAGGGTGGTCCACTGGAGCAGATGCATTACGACATTGCTCATTCGGTGCAGGTGGTGCTGGAAGAAACGGTACTCGAATTGCTTCAGTTTTTGTACGAAAAAACGCAAGCGGATTCGGTATGTCTGGCCGGTGGCGTAGCTCTGAACTGCGTGATGAATGCTCGTCTGCGGGATCGCGGGCCATTCAAAAACATCTGGGTGCAACCCGCCGCCGGGGATGCCGGTACGGCTCTGGGAGCAGCAATGTGGATTGACGCCCAGCAACGCAAAACCGACGAGCGGAACTACGAAATGGAACACGTATACCTCGGTCCCAGCTATTCGGACGAGGAAATCGAGCAGTT
Organism: Siphonobacter sp. BAB-5385; assembly: GCF_002261125.1. NCBI lineage: Bacteria > Pseudomonadati > Bacteroidota > Cytophagia > Cytophagales > Cytophagaceae > Siphonobacter > Siphonobacter sp. BAB-5385. Next base: position 40,066 of record NZ_NMPS01000252.1, read on the forward strand.
TCTGCAATGGTCGAAACTGCCTTACCGCCGCCTGGACAACGTAGCGGAAGAGGTAGCCGAGTATCTGGCCGAAGGAAACATCATCGGCTGGTTCCAGCAGGGGATGGAATTTGGTCCGCGTGCCCTGGGGGCCCGGTCGTTGCTGGCGGCTCCGTTCCCGGCGGAAATGCAGGCTCGCCTCAATGACCTGAAAGACCGGGAAGATTTCCGTCCCGTAGCCCCGGTGGTACTGGAAGAAGAGGCCGCCGCCTGGTTTATCAATTCCCGAAAATCACCGTTTATGTTGTTCGTGAACGATGTCCGCGAGGAAAAAGTAGACGCCATTCCCGCCGTAACGCACACCGACGGCACGGCTCGGGTACAAACCATCAATCCGCAACAGAATCCGGCTTACTATAACTTAATCAAATCATTTTACGAAAAAACAGGGGTGCCCATTCTGGTCAATACTTCGTTCAATACGCGTGGAGAACCCGTAGTTTGCTCCCCCCGCGACGCTGTAGAATCGTTCTGGACGTCTCCGCTCGATGCTCTGATTATCGGCAGTTTCATGCTCGAAAAAAATCCCAAAACTGCGGAGGTGAGTTTTCAGTCCTCCGTTTACAATTTTCAGTAATGAGCCCCGCTCACCCCGATTTATAATCGGAACGAGCAGGTGAGTAAGCAAACAACTGTAAACTGAAGACCGAAAACTGCAAACTGAAAAACTGAGATGCAACTTTCCGTAATCATTCCCACGTTCCGTCGGCCCGAACTACTGAAGCGGTGCCTGCAAGCGTTGACCAACCAGACCCTGGACCCATCAACGTACGAAATTTTAGTCGTCGATGATGGCAACGACATTTCTACGCGGGTGCAGGTCGTGAGTATCGCTGCTCACACCAACGTACGGATTCGGTATTATGGACAGCCCCAGCGTCGCGGACCTGCCGCTGCCCGAAACCGGGGCTGGCAGCAGGCCCGGTCGCCCTATGTCGCCTTTACTGATGACGACTGTATTCCCGATTCCAACTGGCTGAACGTACTACTCGATGCCTTTGCTCAGGGAGCCCAGGTGATTACGGGCCGGGTAGTCGTACCGCTTTCGGAAACTCCCACGGATTACGATCGCACGACGGCTCTGCTGGAAACGGCTGAGTTCGTTACGGCTAACTGTGCCTGTATCCGTTCGTTGCTGGAGCAGGTCGGTGGACTGGAAGAACAGTTCGATCGGGCCTGGCGGGAAGACAGTGACCTGCAATTCAAGTTTATCCAGCACGGCATTCCGATTGTGAAATCCAATCAGGCCGTGATTATCCATCCCATTCGACGTGCGAAATGGTGGGGTTGCCTGAAAGACGAAAGCAAAAACCGCTACGATGCCCTCCTGTACAAACGGCATCCCCAATTGTTCCGCGAACGCATTCCAACGTACGCTCCGCTGGTGCGATTATACTATACCCTTGTGGTGAGTTTTCTGCTGGGACTAGGGAGTGGAATGGCGGGAGCGGGTACGGTCAGCACTGGAGCTTTTGCGATCTGGGCTCTTGGAACGCTAATTCTGGTGAGCTGGCGATTGCGAAATACGGCTCAGCCCCTGCGGCATTTGCCTACTACGCTCGTGTCGGCTCTGGCGACGCCCTTTTTATCCATTTACTGGCGACTCTACGGAGCCGTTCAATACCGGGTTTTGTATGCCTGATATCCGTATCGTAATTGTCACCCGCGATAATGTAGAGGTTTTCGTACAAAGGCTGAACATTTTACTGCAAGGGCTCGAAGCCATAGTGGATCGAGAGGCCCGAAAAGATTGGCGGGAAGCTTTCAGAGGTACTTCAAAAATCTGGTTAAAGAGGCGGAAAATGCTGCAGATAATTGAAAGTAGATCCGTTTACTCGATTAAACGATGGACAAATTCACTTCCCTATTAAGATACACGCCCGAACGCATTGCCGTTTTTCGGGCTTTGAAAGTCGGCGACCTGCTTTGTGCCGTACCCGCCTTCCGAGCCCTTCGACGGGCTTTTCCAAACGCTCACATCAGTCTGATCAGCTTACCCTGGGCCGAAGAATTTGTGGGAAGGTACGCTGCTTATTTCGATGAATTTATTCCCTTTCCGGGTTATCCTGGTTTGCCCGAACAAGCCCTGAACGCTTCGCGTACAATAGCTTTTTTACAGGAAATACAGGGCCGGAACTTCGATGTCGTGCTACAAATGCAGGGCAACGGTACGATTGTCAATGCCCTGGTACTGTTGCTGGGAGCGAAAGCGACGGCGGGGTATTATCCGACGCAGCACGCCGAGCAATTTTGTCCGGACGAACGGTTGTTCATGCCTTATCCGCCGGACGAACACGAAGTAAAACGACACGTGCGATTGATGGAATTTCTCGGGATTCCGACGCAGGACTTTTCGCTGGAATTCCCGCTGACCAAAGCCGATGCCCGGCGGGCGGAAGCTCTGTCCGCATGGTCCGAAATAATTCAGCAACCATTCGTTTGTATCCACCCCGGTGGTATATCCGCCCGCCGCTGGCCCGCTTCACACTTTGCCAAAGCCGCTGATGCACTGGCGGCTCAGGGCTATACGGTAGTGCTGACGGGTACGCAGCCCGAAGAACAAACGGTGGAGGAAGTACGGCAGCAGATGCATTATCCGGCATTATCAGTAGCAGGAGCCACGGATCTGGGGAGTCTTGGTTGGGTCCTGCGAAAATCCTCGCTGTTGTTGAGTAACGATACGGGAGTAGCTCACCTGGCTGTTGCCTTGCAGGTACCCAGCGTAGTGATCTACACGACGTCCCGCCCCGAAGAATGGGGACCCCTGAATCCACAACGGCACCGGACGATACGCGAAGCCGAGGCAACCGACCCCGAGCGAGTGATTGAAGAGGCTATGAAGCTGTTGGCATATCAGGGGTTTGAGGTGTAAGGTTTGAGGGTTTAAAGTTTAAGTGTTTAAAGTTTAAGGTGTGAATTAAAGTTTAATGTTTGAGCGAACGACGCTGGGATTTGAAATGTAAGGTTGTTATGGGTTAAGGTTTGCGTAATCGATAGTAAACCATGCTTATTCGAACTTTGTACCTGAAACGCTAATTCAAACCTCAATCCTAATTCAAACTCAAAACCCTAAACCCTAAACCCTAAACCCTAAACTCAACCCTCTAAATCCCATCACCGATCAACCGACTACCTCGGCAAATACCGCATTCCAGTCCCGAACAAATCGTTCTTTGCCAAAACGGTCCTGAGCCAGTTTTCGGGCATTGGCTCCCATACGTCGGGCTTCTTCCGGATGATCGATCAGGAACTGCATGCGTTCAATGAGAATCTTGGGGTCATTGGAGATAAAGCCCTGAACGCCATCTTCAAGCACCGTAGGAATCTCGGTAGTCGCCAGAGCCACCACGGGCATCCCAATCGTCAGGGCCTCGACCACCGCCAGCGGCAGACTCGTATACCGCATGGGACTAAACAGGAATCGGTATTCCGCCACCCGCTGGTGCAGGTAGCGGTAATGAATTTCACCGAGACCGCCGATTTCATCGGACTTCATTCCAACGGTCGTCAGCGGTACCTGCTGCCGAATCTGTTCGAACAGATCAAAACCGACCATGCGACCACGCCGCTTGAATTCGTTGAGTACGGTAATCCCCTGCGAAAGATGACCGGAATACCGAAGGTCAGGGTCAATGGCAACGTTGTGTTCAATGACCCGCGTCGGTAGTTTGCCGCAATCCCACATCAGACGATTGAAATGCGTGACGTGTACCACCAGCACATTCGGATCGTCCATGGGATGTTTTGAAAAGACCGGATGGGGTTCGGGAGCATTGTGCTCCAGATAAATGCGGGGTAACTGCCGCTGGGTTTCCGTCAGGATTTCGTACTGATCGTGCTGATAGTTCTGAGGTGTCTGAAAAATAATCAGATCGAGGGGAAGGTGGCGTACTTCCTCGGCGGGAACTTCCCGAACGTAATTCGGCATCGTAGAATCCTTTCCCCGGCCCGCGTACCCTTCCGGAGAACCGACTTTCGTAGGAACGTACCAGTTATGTTCGGTCTGCGTAATAGCGGTTAAATAACTCCCATGAATGTGCCAGATTAAAATGTTTAACGGTCGCATGAAGTTGAGGTTGATGGATCGATACGTATAGGGAAGTAAATACAGCTGTAAAAAAGATGAACCACTTCGTAAAAGGTTAACTGAAAAGATAAAAGGTGATAAAATTGAATTACTACTAATAGATTGTAGTAGCTACTGAATTTAAGTTGAACAGGTATGGTATTGGTTTTTATTCAATTTTTGAACGGATGAATAGATTACCTATCAAACTGACTTATCTGAATGAAAATTATGCGGAATAAAGTTTGCCTTCTGGGTGGACTATTGCTGGCTTCTTTTACATTGAAAGCCCAGCAAACGATTTTTAATGTACCCTCCTCGGACATTACTCCTAAACGAAAAATTTTAGCTCAGCAACAAGTAGATTTTAGCCGGGAAGAATTTCGTTCATCGACAACCTTTAACTACGGGTTAGGGAAAAATTGGGAAGTAGGAGCTAACCTGTACAATCTTGAATATATGCCTCAGGAAGGTAGCTGGCTTCATAACGACACGACGACGCAGATGCCCTACGCCCCATTGGTACTTTTGAATGCCCAAAAGGTATTTGATCTGACCGACGAAATTCATGTGGGTTTGGGCGGGCATACGGGCTTAAACGTAGCCGCCGAGCATCATACAAAATGGCTTGGGTTTGCGTACGCCAACCTGGGTGGAAGCTTTCAGGATGACCGTTACAAGCTAGTATTGGGGACGTATACGGGTACCCGTCGGTACCTCGGTGATGGGGCCCTGGTAGGGGCACATCTGGGTTTTGATATTGGAATCATCAACCAGAAATTCCACGTATTGGGCGATTGGGCATCGGGTACGCATGAGTATGGACAACTGATTGTAGGAGCGGAAGTATACCTGACCAAACACTTGCCCCTGGCGATCGGTTGGCGACGGAATAACGAAAATGGTGACCAGGGAGTAGTGGTACAATTGACCTATACGCCAAAGTAAACGAAAGCTAATCTACTGACTTTGAAAATTTATTGATTATTGATTTAATGATCAGATAAATACTAATGTAATGTTCCATTGACATGTATATAATTTATGAATAAAAACTTCTAGTCGTAATTTAAACTAGGAATAAATAATTAGAATACAAGTTTTTCAAAATCCTTTCAATGAAAGTATAAAATGAATACTGTTATCATTGGATAATGGAATTAGAGTACTATTGTTTATTGCTTTTTTTAAATGTGTTGAGGGGATTGCTCAGTCGATTAGTAGGTATGGATTTTTCGCAATTAATAGATACTTATTTTAATACGCTGTTTCATCGAATACAGCCTTATTTATTATCCATTTTAACCTGAAACAGAATATGGTATTTCAACGAAAGTATTCCGTTGAGGAAACGATTAGTCCTCAGCCTAGCGGATCAGGTCAGGTCAATATTGGCTCTACCGAACGCATGATTTCTGCCTTTAGTGGAGCTTTGTTAACCTTCTACGCCATTCGTCGTCCGGTCAAACACTGGGCTCTGCTATCGGCGGGTGGCTATATGCTATATCGCGGCCTTTCGGGTTACTGCCCCATGAATCAGGCCGTGGGGCGTAATACGGCTGATAAGGAAATTGAACCCCTGCAAATCAGTCGAACAATAACCGTAAACCGACCCCGCTCGGAGGTATACGCTTTCTGGCGACAACTCGATAACCTGCCCCGGTTTATGCAGCATTTAGCGAGTGTAACCCCCATCGATGCCAAACGTTCCCATTGGGTAGCGGCGGTTCCCAAAGGTTTAGGGACTATCGAGTGGGATGCTGAAATACTGGAAGAAGTGGAAAATGAACGATTGCTCTGGCGTTCGGTAGCGGAAGCCACCGTCGATAATGCGGGAGAGGTTTACTTTAAAGATGCCCCCGGTGGACGGGGTACTGAAATTCACGCCATCATTCGGTATCAGGCACCAGCGGGTTACGCCGGGCAGGCCCTCGCTTCGCTGTTTAATCCTGCCTTTGGTCAGATGGTCAAAGAAGACCTGCGTCGCTTTAAAAATTTGCTTGAAACGGGCGAATTGCCGGTGAGTGAAGCCCAGTATTCCGGCCAACGTGTATCCGATAAAGCCGAACCATCTAAAAAGCAAGAAACCTATGAGAGCCCTGTGTTATAATGGAATCCGCGATCTGCGGGTCGAAAACGTCCCCGATCCGGGCATTATCAATCCCCACGACGCCATTATTCGCGTTACCCTGTCGTCGGTATGTGGTTCTGATCTGCACTTAATTAACGGCTACGTTCCCACGGTTCAGTCGGGCGATATTTTGGGTCATGAGTTCATCGGTGAAGTGGTGGAAACGGGTCCACAAGTCAAGAAACTTAAAAAAGGTGACCGTGTAGTCGTCGCTTCAGTGATTGCCTGTGGGGAATGCCAGCATTGTCAGGAACAGTCGTATTCACTTTGTGACAACACCAATCCGAATGCGTACATAGCCGAAAAATGTTCGGTGATTCCGGAGCAGCGATTTTCGGATACTCGCACGCTTTTGGTGGATATGCGGGGAGTCATGCCGAATACATTCGGGTACCCTTTGCCGAAAAAGGCTGTTTCGTAATCCCTGAAGGCATTGCCAACGATTCTGCCGTATTCTGTTCGGATGCTTTTCCTACGGGATTCATGGCGGCGGATATGGCCGATATAAAACCCGGCCAGGTCGTTGCCGTCTGGGGTTGCGGTGGGGTAGGACAGATGGCCATCCAGAGTGCTCGCCTGCTCGGAGCCGAACGAGTCATCGCGATTGACGGTCACGAAGAACGCCTCCGAACCGCTCAACTGATCGGGGGAGCTACCGATATTTTGAATTACAAAAAAGTAAACATTCAGGATGCCCTCAAAGAGCTAACCGGTGGCCGTGGCCCCGATGTCTGCATTGATGCGGTGGGTATGGAAGCCTTCGGCGAAGGGATCGGCTACTACTACGATCGGGCCAAACAATATGTACGCCTGGAAAACGACCGTCCGGTGGTACTGCGGGAAGCCATCATGGCCTGCCGCAAAGGAGGGACCGTTTCTATTGTGGGCGTCTACAGCGGTTTTGCCGACAAAATTCCGATGGGGGCGGCCATGAATAAAGCTCTGACGTTTAAGATGGGTCAGATGCACGCCCAGAAGTACATTCCACGATTACTCGAATACGTACGGGATGGTAAGGTAGACCCTTCCTACCTAATTACGCACCGGGTAGGACTGGAGCAGGGACAACAGGCCTATGACCTGTTCTACGAGAGTCGTGACCACTGTATGCGAGCCGTTTTGTTCCCTGAAACAGGTTGGATCGGCCATGATTCAGGGAGCATGGCCCATGCAATTCTTTCTAGAAACGACTAGCCGAATTTTTGAAAGCTTTAACTAAACTCCTAACTAAATCTATTGCTTATGCGTACGTTATCAGTAGCGGGTCCAACGTTTCTGACCGATAAACGGAAAGTTACAACTACGGGTGAATTTTCGCAGCAGGCGTCCGACTTGCTGTCCAGCACAGGTGAGTTTACAAAAGCAGCCGTCGTTGGCGATGATTCCTGGACGGACCTCTTAGTCGATATCCATACGGGCCAGTTATACGCCGTCTATGTGGCCGGGCAGGGTACCCCCTTTTATTCAGAGGTTCAATACGTTGAGCTGTCCCGCGAGGATGTACCCGAAGCCTGGGAGGCTGCCCAGAGCGGAACGGCCTCTTAAGTAATCCTGATTAATCATCCATCCCACTTTATCCAATAATGAGAATGAAAACCGTCATGCTTGTCACGGGTTTGCTGCTGAGCTTTACGCTACAGGCTCAAAAAAATCGTCAGGAGCGAACCGAATCTACCTATGATACTACCATGCGGGTAACCAACCGGAAGCCCGTAAAAATGGATCCTACCAAGGATATCGTACAAAACATCAATAACTCGCACCTGTTTTACAGTTTCATGACTGCCATCCGGGGCGTAGGACTGGTCCAGACTTTGCAGGGACCGGGACCATTTACAGTATTCGCTCCCACCGATTCGGCTTTTCAGGGAGCCTCTCAAGTTCATCCTTTAATGGAAGACGATAATCACGGACAAGAGCTTAAGAAAATCATGTCTTTACACATTGTACCGGGTAAATGGACGGTACGTAGTTTGCAGGAAGCTTTGAAGAAAGGAAACGGTCAAGTCGCCCTGGTGACGTTGGACGGAGAGAAAATTATGGTCGTACAAAAAGGTAAACAACTGGCCATTCAGGATCGGAAAGGAACGTTGGCGTATTTGAGTCCGAAGGAGGAGCTACAGAAAAATGGTGTCGTTCACATGGTGAATTCAATTTTAAGACCCTGAACAAAGCCGTGTACAGAACATTCGTTTGTAAATGCTGAATTCTGATCAAACCAATCAATTCACCAGCTCTTCGTGCTCAAATGAATTGATATATGTTAGAATTTACGCCAAGTCAACGCTCACTTTCTCCAGAAAGTGAGCGTTTTCGTTAAAATTAAGCCTTAAGTATTTCGCTACAGCAAACATATTTTTATCGGAATGGTTATTCTCGTTGGGTAGAGATGCCCTTGTTTGGATAAACTAAACGAATTCTATTGTAAATTTACCAGACCTTATCCAGTGCTTTCTATGGACGTACGGTTCGCCTTTCTTAAATCGTATATAAACCCCGGTATGTGCTTAAGGCTCTATTATTTTGATTTAAAACAGTTTCGTTGGATATGATTCTTCTTGTGGATGATAGGCCTGAAAATATTCTTCCCCTCAAAAAGATCCTCGAACTGCATGAATTTTCCGTTGATACTGCAGTATCAGGAGAAGAGGCACTCAGAAAAGTCCTGAATCAGAGCTATTCAGTTATTATTCTGGATGTCCAAATGCCGGGTATGGATGGTTTTGAGGTGGCTCAGGCCGTTGCCGGATACAGTAAGGCGAAGGATACGTCCATTATTTTCCTCTCCGCAGTTAACAAAGAAAAGGAGTTCATTGCCAAGGGCTATACGTCTGGTGGAATGGATTACCTCACCAAACCCGTAGATCCCGATATTCTGCTACTCAAAGTCAAAACGCTCAATCGTTTGTACGAACAGCAGCAGGAATTAAGGGCCATTCAAAGTTCGCTGCTTACTGAAATCGAAGTGCGGAAACAGGCTCAGGAAGAACTCGCCGAACGCATGCAGGAGCTACGCTCGACGCTTGAGTCATTGCCCCAGATGGCCTTTACCGTTACGGGTGAGGGACAAATCGAATTCGTTAATGAACACTGGTTTCATTACTCGTCCGATTCGGGGACCTTTCCGGAAACGCATCCGGATGATGTCGCCTGGGAAGCCTGGAATCAGCAGCGAAATACAGGCGTTGAATTTACCTGCGAAGTGCGTTTAAAAGAGCTTCAATCAGAGGAATGCCGCTATCACCTGCTACGCATTACACCCATCAAGCGACAAGGCATCATCGTTCGCTGGGTGGGTACGCTGACCGATATTCATCAGCAAAAATTAGCAGCTGAATTATTGGAACAAAAAGTTGAATCGCGGACAAAAGAGCTGCTCATTAAAAATGTTGAACTGGAACGTACGAACCACGAATTACAACAATTTGCCTGGGTAGTTTCGCATGATTTAAAAGAACCGCTACGAAAAATTCAGATCTTTAATGACGTTATTAAAGAAAAATATCTGAAAGAAAACCAGGAAGCAGTGGCTTATCTGGAGCGTTCGATTCATTCCTCCGCCCGGATGTCACGCCTGATTAATGACGTATTGGAGTACTCCCAGCTTTCCGTATCGGCTGCCTTTCAGCCTACGAATTTAAATACGCTTATTCAGGAGCTGTTAAATGATTTTGAAGAAATTATTCGTAGCAAACAGGCTACTTTATTCATTGAAGAATTACCGGTAATTGATACCATTCCCAGTCGTATCCGACAGGTTTTTCAAAATCTGATTAGTAATGCTTTAAAATTTACGGCTGCGGGAAAACCACCCGTTATTCAGATACGGGCAGAACGAATTGAGGAGAAAAGTGTCGAAAGTAAAGTTTCTTCAAGCGGCGACTATTGCCGGATCGTCGTGGAGGATAATGGCATTGGGTTCGATGAAAAATTTCTGCAGCGTATTTTTATCATCTTCCAGCGGTTAAACGATCAAAGTAGTTACGAAGGTACCGGTATTGGTTTGGCAATTGCCAAGAAAACATGGACAAACATAACGGACTTATTTCCGCGAAAAGCCGACCAAACGAAGGTGCTAGTTTCATTTTGATTTTACCCATACATCAGACCAGCGAAACGCCGGAATCCCTATAATCGTTACCATGCCTAAAACAACGCATTCCGTAATACGACAATTGCAGGTCGTATTTTCCATTTCTACGGTATTACTGCTCATTAGTTTAGCGGCTTCTTTCTACAGTATTCAGGGGTTAATCGATAACTCGAAACTAGTCAATCATACCAATCAGGTGATTTTAGAGTCGGAGAATATCATCTCGTACATGAAAGACGCTGAAACCGGACAACGCGGTTTTCTGCTAACGCTGGATTCGGATTATCTGAATCCTTACAACGGAGCTTATGAGAAAGTCAATGCTACGTATGTCAAGTTAAAAGAGCTGACTCAGGAGAACGTAGCCCAGCAACAGAGTCTGAATCAGGTAAAGGAACTTTATACGGCCAAGTTCGACCAGATGCAGAAGATCATCAATCGGGCTCGGCGGGCTAAATACATGACGCGTGACACGGCCCAGCAAAACGAGGAAATGGCGGTTGGTAAGAAGATTATGGACAATCTTCGGGTTTCGGTAGAGCGTATTAAAAAGTACGAAACATCCATTCTGCAGAGTCGAATCGAGAAACAGCAATTCTACATCAATTTCACCCCTGTTTTATTAGGAATTGCTGCCATTATTTCAACGTTAATTACAGCCTATGCTTACGGTCGGATTAAAAAAGATTTAGACAATCGCCTGGTACAACAGCAATTGGCTCAGCAGCAATACGATGAATCGGTTCGGCGAATTGTTGCGATGGAAGGCGTGGCCGCCAGGATCTCCGCGGGAGATTATTCTATCCGTAGCGAGGACGAAAAAGAGGATGAACTCGGCCGGATTTCCAAAGCTCTAAACGGTATGGTAGAGTCTCTGGAAACTACCTTTAATGATCTGCAACGCCGGGATTGGCTACAAACCGGAGCAGTTGAACTAAGTACGGCCATTGCGGGCGAGCGTAATTTTAAAACGCTGGCTTCCCGTATGATTGAGACGATTACTAACTACGTTAAAGCTCCCGTAGGAACGGTATACTTCATTGATACCAGCTCTAAATTTAGTCTGGCGAGCAGTCAGGCCGTAGTAGAAGTACCGGAATTTGTATACATGGGTCAGGGGATTTTAGGACAGGCGATTGAGCAGAAAAAAATAAAAGTAATCGAAGATTTACCCACCGATTATCTACCTATCACTTCTTCCTTAGGAACGGCTCCAATTCAGGCCTTAGTCGTACTGCCTTTGCTTTACGCAGGAAGTTGTATTGGGGTGATTGAACTTGGATTTTTACAAAAGCCCAGTGAATTAGAACTGGAATTTTTAAGAAGCAATCAGGATGATCTGGCCATAGCTACGAACGCGGCTTTGGATTATATTAAATTGCAGAACTTCTTGGAGGAAACGCAGGCTCAGTCCGAAGAATTGCAGGCTCAACATAACGAACTTGAAAACCTCAATGCGGAGCTGGAAGCACAGGCTCAGAAGCTGCAGGCTTCGGAAGAAGAATTGCGGGTACAGCAGGAAGAATTACTGCAAACCAACACGGAATTAGAGGAGCGAAGTGTCTTGCTGGAAGAAAAGAACGACGAAATCCAGAAGAAGGCGGAAGAACTGGAATTAACGACTCGTTATAAATCGGAGTTTCTGGCGAATATGTCGCACGAGTTGCGTACCCCGCTCAACTCCATTCTTTTATTAAGTCGATTACTGGCCGAAAATTCTGAAGACAATTTATCGAACGACCAGATTGAATACGCGAAGGTCATTCAGTCTTCGGGCAATGGATTACTGGGGCTGATTGATGAGATTCTGGACCTGTCTAAAATTGAAGCAGGGCAGATGAAACTCGAATATTTGAATGTGGCTATCTCGGATATTCTGGAAGAACTCCGGGCCTTGTTTACGCCACTGGCGAAAGAAAAAAATCTGGAGTTTGCTATTGAAGTAGAACCCAATATTCCTAGCGTCATCGAAACAGACCGGATGCGACTGGGTCAGATTCTGAAAAATCTACTCTCGAATGCCATCAAGTTTACCGCCACGGGTTCGGTATCGATTATCGTGAAGAATGATGCGGAACGGCCCGGCATGATTGACTTTGTGGTGAAGGATACGGGTATTGGCATTCCTCGGGAGAAACAACAACTCATTTTTGAAGCCTTTCAGCAAGCTGATGGCTCTACGAAACGCAAGTATGGTGGAACGGGACTGGGATTATCGATCAGCCGCGAATTAGTGAAACTGCTGGGTGGAGAGTTGGTACTGGCTAGTGAAGCCAATCAGGGCAGTGAGTTCACGGTTCGGATTCCCGTTTCAAACGTGTATGCCCTTACGGTACATGAGCCCGTGGTACAAATCGTATCGCGGAAAGCCGAAGCAGAAACGCCAGCACCGATTCCGGTGAAAGAAGAGTCACCGCAGTTTATTAGCTCATCCATTCCCGAAAGTATTCCCGATGATCGGCAAAGTATTAAGGAAGATGATAAGAGCATACTGATTATCGAGGACGATACTGCTTTTGCCAAGTCCCTGCTGGAATACGCCCGGCGAAAAGGATACAAAGGAATTGTATCCGTTCGTGGGGATGAAGGATTGAAACTAGCCAGCCATTACAAGCCCATGGGCATTCTCCTAGATATTCAGTTGCCCGTCATGAGCGGCTGGGAGGTCATGGATGCGTTGAAGGCTAATCCGCAAACGCGTCACATCCCGGTACACATCATGTCGTCTCACAAGCTGAAAAACGAGAGCCTGATGAAAGGGGCTGTAGACTTCGTGGACAAGCCTATGGCTTACGAACAGATGCATGAGGTATTCAAGAAAATCGAGTATGTATTGAACCGGAATCCGAAGAAGGTACTCATCATTGAAGACAACCCCAAGCATGCGAAAGCCCTGGCGTACTTCCTGGAAACGTTCAATATTAATTCTGAACTGAAAAGCGATATTTCCCAGGGCGTTGAAGCGTTAAAACGAAACGAAGTCGACTGCGTCATCCTGGACATGGGCATTCCGGATACGAAATCCTACGAAATGCTCGAAGCAGCCAAGCGTAACCCGGGACTGGAGAACTTCCCAATCATTATTTTTACGGGGAAGAGCCTGTCCATGTCGGAAGAATTACGCATCAAAAAGTACGCAGATTCAATCATCGTCAAAACGGCCCATTCCTACCAGCGGATGCTCGACGAAGTGTCGCTATTCCTGCATTTGGTGGAAGACCAAAAACAGTCGGCTCAGGCCACGGGAGGTCCTAAAAAACTGGGTGAATTGAGTCAGATTTTGCATAACAAAACCGTACTGGTAGCCGATGATGATATTCGGAATATTTTCTCGCTGTCGAAAGCCCTGGAGAATTATAAAATGAACGTCATTACGGCCTTGGATGGTAAGGAAGCACTGGAGAAATTACAGGAAAATCCGACGATCGATGTGGTGCTGCTGGACATGATGATGCCGCAAATGGACGGGTACGAAACAGCCCGTAAAATTCGCGAAAATTACCAGTGGAAAGACTTGCCGGTCATTGCCGTTACGGCTAAAGCCATGACGGGCGATCGGGAGAAATGCATTCAGGCGGGAGCCTCTGATTATATCACCAAACCCGTGGATGTCGATCAGTTGCTGTCGTTGTTACGGGTCTGGTTGTACGAACGATCTTAAGGGTATCGGCTGGAACGATTTTGTTTTCTAACGAAGCATTCGCTATGGGTAAAAAACGCGTATTGATCATCGATGATGATGCCAAAAATATCTTTGCACTAACGGCTACCTTACGGTCCAAATCCTACGAATGCGTGTCGCGTATGAGTGCTCAGGAGGCCCTGGATTTACTGCGAACGGATGAACTCATTGATGCCATCTTAATAGACATGATGATGCCCGAAATGGATGGATACGAGGCTATGCCCCTGATACAGGCAATCGAACATCGACGGAATACGCCGATTTTTGCCGTAACGGCTCAGGCGATGGTGGGGGATCGGGAAAAATGCCTGCGTGCCGGAGCGACAGAATATATTTCTAAACCGATTGATGTAGACCGCTTATTAGCTCTGCTGGATCGGGTGTAACCGGATAGAGTATGATGATTGAAGAGGATGAAATAACTATTTTGTTGAGTGATTTATTTGAATTATACGGATACGATTTTACGAATTATTCAAAAGCTTCTCTCAAACGACGAATCTTACGGCTGTGTTCGTTAGACAAGTTTCCCAGCTTTGCGGAACTTCGCTACCGAATCAAGTCCGATCCTACTTACCTGCAACGATTTGTGGAAGAAATTACGGTTAATGTAACCGAAATGTTCCGCGATCCTCAGTTTTATAAAACGCTGCGAACCGAGGTATTACCCAGCCTGGGTTCGAAGCCTTTTCTCCGAATCTGGCACGCGGGTTGTTCGACGGGCGAAGAGGTGTATTCCATGGCGATTTTGCTGAAAGAGCTGAATCTTCTGCACAAATCTTTACTATACGCCACTGATCTCAATCCAACGGTACTTGAAAAAGCCCGTAAGGGAATTTTTCCGTTACCGCACCTGAAACTATACTCCGAAAACTACATTGCATCGGGAGGAATTCATGACTTTTCTTCGTACTATACCGCTCATTACGGACAGGTAAAATTCAGGGAAGAACTGAGTGAAAAGATGATCTTTTCCACCCATAACTTGGTGTCGGATCGTTCGTTTAATGAATTTGATTTAATTCTTTGCCGGAACGTCTTAATCTACTTCGATAAAGACTTGCAGGAGACGGTGTTACGCCTCTTTGATGAAAGTCTGGGATCGCTGGGGTATCTGGCTCTGGGCTCCAAGGAAACGCTGAAGTTTTCAAGCGTTGCTGCCCAGTACCGGCAGTTGAACCGAGAGAAAATATGGCGGAAAATTTATTAACTCCTGCGTATAAGCTCGTCGTCATTGGCGGATCAATGGGCAGCATTGATGCGTTGATGAAGCTATTGCCCAATGTAAAGGTTCCCATATCCTTTGCTCTGATCATCGTATTGCATCGGAAAAGTTCGGTGGATTCCACGCTGGCCGATTTGTTTGCGACCCGAACCCGCATTCCTATTCGCGAAGTAGAGGATAAGGACGTACTGGAAAAAGGGAATATTTACATTGCTCCAGCGGACTACCACCTGCTGATCGAACAGGAAATGATCTTTGCCCTGGATGCTTCGGAGAAAGTGAACTACAGTCGGCCTTCCCTCGATGTAACCTTCGAATCCGCAGCGGATACCTTTGGTTCGGCAACGGTGGGCGTGCTGCTTTCCGGGGCGAATGCTGACGGTACGGCTGGGCTGACGGCCATTAAAAAAGCGGGTGGCCTGACCATTGCCCAGCATCCGGAAACCGCACAGGCTCCATTTATGCCCCAGCACGCCATTACGCATACGGTCATTGATTACATTTTCTCGATGGACGAACTGGCTGCTTACCTCAATTCCCTCGGCTAGGCAGAGCAAACACATTCATGAAAAAATCAGGCACTACCGGAGAACTAGCCCGGAAAAGTTTCCGCATATTCGTCCCGTAAACTTTTCTTTCTTTTCGTATGCGTACCCTTTGTACTCTTCTCCTGTTTTGTGTGTGGTTGGGTAAGGCTGAACGTAGCCAGGCCGCCAAAGTAGACACTGTCAATACCTACAGTGCCTCCATGAAAAAATCGATTAAAGCAGTCGTGATTACGCCGGACGCGTATACCGCCGGGAAAGCCTTTCCGACGGTATACCTGTTGCATGGCTACAGCGGTAATTACAGCGACTGGGCCAAGAAAATGCCCACCATCGGGCAATGGGCTGATGCCTACCAGCAAATCATCGTGTGTCCAGATGGACAATTTTCGAGCTGGTATTTCGATAGCCCCGTGGATCCATCGTATAAGTACGAAACGTACGTAGCTACTGAATTAGTTAACTGGATTGATGAACATTACAAAACGCTAAAA
This sequence comes from Siphonobacter sp. BAB-5385, assembly GCF_002261125.1. Lineage (NCBI taxonomy): Bacteria > Pseudomonadati > Bacteroidota > Cytophagia > Cytophagales > Cytophagaceae > Siphonobacter > Siphonobacter sp. BAB-5385. The sequence continues at coordinate 56,344 of NZ_NMPS01000252.1, forward strand.
GACCGTCAACACCGGGGTATTACGGGTCTGAGTATGGGTGGTCACGGAGCGTTGTATCTGGCCTTTCGGCATCAGGACGTGTTCGGTGTAGCGGGTAGTATGAGTGGCGGGGTCGATTTCAGGCCCTTTCCCAATAACTGGGACATTGCCAAACGCTTAGGCACCTACGCTCAGGCTCCTGAAAAATGGGAGCAAAACACCGTCATTAATCTGGTGCATCTGCTGACGCCAAATTCCCTAGCACTGATTATCGACTGTGGAAGTGAAGATTTCTTTTACCGGGTAAACTGTAATCTGCACGACAAACTGCTGGAGCGGAACATTCCCCATGACTTCATTAGTCGTCCCGGTGGTCACAATTGGCCGTACTGGAGCAATGCCCTGCCGTATCAGTTACTCTACATGCGGACGTACTTTGATCGGCAGAAGTAAGAACCCTGATAACAAAAAAAACACCGGTGATGAGCCGGTGTTTTCGTTTCTGGAAAGCTAGTTTTCGTATACTTTCCGAAGGCGTTTGATCTTTTTGAGCCGGGCCTTGGCTTCGCGTTTGATTTGCTTTTTCTGAGCCGTATCCGCCAGCGAAGGGTCAACGTAACCCACGCGGCGAATCAGCAGATAGCTCGCGTAGTTATAGGCAATAAACAAGCCTACTAAAATCAGCAGGCTTTGATTCGTCGTGATGGAATGACGAATGAGCAGGAAAAAGCCCGTTAAACTAATGGTCAACCCACAAAGGGCACAAGTGGCCTGAAAGTGGCTGAGTCCCTGAGCCAGCAGAATGTGGTGCGTATGGTTTTTATCCGGAGTAAACGGAGAACGACCGTCCATGATCCGAATGATAAACACGCGAAGTGTATCGAAAATCGGTACGACCAGTACGACGATTGCCAGAATAGGGGCATCGAGAATGGCTCCGGCTCCCGTATTCAAGTGAATAAACTTAACGGCAAATAGCGTCAATACAAAGCCCAGAATCAACGAGCCCGTATCACCCATGAAAATCTTACTGGTCCGGGAAAAGTTAAAGCGTATAAACCCGAGTAAAGACCCCGATAGAGAAGCCGCCAGAATGGCCAGCGGATACTGGGCATTCAACAGGAACCAGGATCCAAAAATCATCGAAGCAATCAATCCAATGCCGCCCGCTAGACCATCAATCCCATCAATCAAATTGATCGCATTTGTAAGGGCAATGAAGATAAAGACCGTGAGTAATACGCTAATCAGGTAAGGAATCTGGTGAATACCCAAAATTCCAAAGAAATCGTTGATTCGTAAATCCGCACCAATGATGACCAGAGCCGAGGCGAAAATCTGGGCCAGCATCTTTTTCATGGGAGCAATCACCAGAATATCATCTTTAACTCCCGTGAAAAACAGGATAATAATACCGGCAATGGCTAAGTGATGCAGATGTGTCTCACCGTCGGGCTGCCAGAGAAAGTAGCCGATCATGGTACCGGCAAAAATGGCAATACCACCCAGCGTGGGCGTTCTGTTGGAGTGAGCACTCCGGGCTTCGGGTTCCTTCATCAGGTTACGGAGCCGGGAAATGTTTATAATGACTGGAATTGCTTCAACCGTAAGCCAACATGCGGCAAGGAGGGAAATGATGACCTGAACAAATGCTTCGTTCAGGAATTGACGTAACGCTGTTATCATACCGTTTGACTCAATACAGTTGGTTCGATCAAGTATGGCGGGTGGGCTCTGCCAGGTACTTCTACTAGGGACTTCACCAAAAATCTGTTAAAACTACTAATCAAAACGTAGCCTTTCACCATTTGTCTAGATTTATAACGTATAAAGTTGATAAAAGCTGACAAAGGGCTGCCCATCGGTAACAAACCTACCAAAGATATACCGAGCGGCAATACATACGTCTGGACACTTACTCAATGACCCGGGTGCGTACTTTTGCGGCTGGATTTCCCCGATAAATCCCATACGCTTCCAGATTAGTCGTTGCTACCGAGCCTACCGCTAACATGGCATGGGAAAAACAGGTGACTCCCGGGCATACAATCGACTTGGCACCAATCCACACGCCAGCTTCGAGGGTGATGGGGGCGGTCATCAGGTCAAAGCGGGAGGATTTGTAATTATGATTGCCACAAAGTAACATGGCTCCCTGCGACAGACAGGCATTGGAACCGATGCGAACCTGTACCAGATTGTCGATCCATACTTCTTCGCCAATCCAGACGTAATCGCCTACTTCCAAAAGCCAGGGGAACTTAATATTCACACTGGGTTTGATCATAACCCCGGTACCAATCGTTGCACCAAACTTACGTAAGATCCAGATTTTCAGACTTACCGGTATGGGCCAGTTACTGGCGAATAGCAAGGCATTGATTACAAACCAGAGACGATTCCGCCAGCTTTTGCTGGAATACTGCGGCAGTTGCTGGTAACGGGACAGATCAACGCTTCCCGAGTACGTCTTTTCCATATTCGGTTAGAAAAAATTGAGCGATGCCTTCCTTCGAGGTCCCCGCCCGGTGATATACTTCAAAAATTTTGGCGTCGACCAGAAATCGGTACCAGAAGCCCTGTAAAAAGTGCCAGACGATTCCACGTTTGCCGTCCAGAAATCCCATCTTGAAGAAGTACCGAAACAGGAAGTACAGGAAGGGTCGTGTAAACAGGGGCAGACTGGCGTATTTGATCTTCAGGTAACGTTTCCGCTGTTCCTGCGTACCAAAGAGTTTAGGAGTGACGATTTCGACGTTTCCGAAATCATACTTTACATTGAGCAGATCAATGGCTTCCCGAATGGCGTACAGGTTATGTTTCTGCGTCCACCAGGTCAGGTTATTCAGGTTATGATCGACGAGGTCGTGATCCATCCGGGCCGTTTCTCCTTCGGAAAGCTTAATGTGTTCGTCCATCCATAGTTCTTCGCAGTGACCTTTTCCACTCCGCCAGATTCGCAGGAGCCAGGTTGGATAATAGCCGCCGTAACGAATCCACTGATCCATAAACATGACCCGCCTTTTGATGTACAGACCCGAAACCGAGGCGGGAAGCGTCGGCAGGGTTTGCCGGATTTCCTGAGCAAGTTCGGGCAAAATGTATTCGTCGGCATCCATCCGCATCAGCCACTGCGTCTGATATGGGCAGTGCTGAATACCAAAGTTGAACTGGTTGGCATAATTAACCCAGGGATTCTGAATCACCCGTGCACCCAGCGAAGTCGCCAGAGCAACGGTACGATCCGTCGATCCGGAGTCGACGATGAAAATTTTATCCGTGACGAGCAACAGGCTTTTCAAACAACGTTCAATGTGTTTTTCTTCATTGAATGTCAGTAATATGACCGTCAGATCCGGAACGGTAGGAGACAGGGGTGACGGAGTAGGGGTCATGGAAAAAAGGATACAACTACAGAATAGATTCGAAGGCCCGATATAACCGGGTAGCAACCTTTTTAATGTCGGCTACGTCACGGGCAAAAGTCTGACCTTTAGCGGCCAGTTGCAAACGATACACCGGATCGTCGATCAGGCGTCGCAGGCCGCGTTCTACATCGCTTACGTCGTGCGTGACCAGCTCAGCAGCGTGGTTTTGTTTGAGTAAATGACCAAAGCCAATCCGGTCGGTAGTCAGTACTGCCGTGCCGCAAACCATTGCTTCCAGAGCCGCCAGTGAAAAACTTTCCGAATACGTGGGCAGAGCAAAAACGTCAGCGTCTACAATAGCTTCGAGTTTATCGGTACCCGTCAGCATGCCGGTCAGAATGATTTGCTGGCTCAGTTGATGTTTTTGAATAAAATCAGTAACGTAGGACAGGTAGCCATCATCCGGACCCGTAATGCACAAACGGGCTTCGGGATAGGTTTTAAGCAGATTTTGGAAGGCCGGTAGTAGTAGATTCAGTCCCTTCTTGACATTGATGCGGCTCAGAAAAAGTATGAGCGGTGCCTGCTCGGCAATGCCAAATTTCTTCCGAAAAATACCTTTTGCCGGTAACTGATCATAATCGGAAAGAAGCATCCCGTTGTTAATCATCACCACATGCGGGTGCGTATGCCCAAGGTAACGCTTCAGATCTTCCTCTTCATCGGGATTATGTACCTGAATCAGATCGCACTGAGCCACGTATTTTCGCTGAAAAAGAGCGGAAATGAGCTGTTTCTTCCAGCCCGATTTTTGCATCGCCCAGCGGTCAAGCGTACCGTGGACGGTGAATACTTTCTTCGCTTTCGACCGTACCCAGAAAGGCACCCAACCCGCAAAGTGAAAGGGGCCGTGGATGTGAACAATGTCGTATTCGTGGGCATGTTGCCGGTAGTAGCGGTACAATTCAGGCGAAAACTCGGGAATAAACCGGGCCAGCCAATGCCGTTTGGTTGTAACGACTTTCGCTCCTTCGGGAATGATATAGAGCCGTTCTCCTTCCGACAAAGGCGTAAGAATGGTGACTTCGGCTCCCAACTGAATCTGTACGTTGGTATGATCATAAATCACTTTCGCCGGTCCACCAATTTCCCAGGAATACCCACACAGATTTAATATTTTCATGAATTCGCTGCTGATAAAATTCGTTGGTAACCCTGCCAGATTTCCTTGGCTACCCGCGTGATGTTAAACGGTGCAATCAGTTGCAGGGAGTGTTGACCCATGCGGGTCCGGTCGGCATCGTTTTGCTGAACGAAAGACTGCATCAGAGAGGCTAGTTCGCGTTCGTTGCGGGGGTCAAACGTATAACCGTTTTTCCCTTCCTGCACCAGATCATTCACACAACCGCATTGGGACGAAACCAGAACGGGAAGCCCGCAAACCATTGCTTCGTTCACAACCAGTCCCCAGGGTTCAAAGTAACTGGGTAAAATCAGGGCATCCGCTAAAGCCAGGTACGCTGGAATCCGGTCCCACGGTTGTCCACCCATCCAGCGAACGCCCGCCTGATTTTCTACCTCAGATCGCATTGGGCCATCACCCACAATGAGTAATTCCCACTCGTGAGCCTGCGGTTCATTCGCCTTCAGCCACGCAAAGGCCTTCAGCAAGGTGGGAAGATTTTTCTCCTCGGCCAACCGGCCTACGAAAACAAACTGATGCGGGGCCAGTCCCTGCGTTTGACGTAAGTCTTCCCGCTGGGCGTAGGCCTGCGTATAAACCGATTGAATCACCGCCTCGTTTACTACGGCTGCGTGTTGCGTTAGCAGTTGCCGGGGCTGAGCTCCCAGACGCATTACGTACTGAGCGGAAGAAGAGCCAAAATTGATGAAGCCGTCGAACTGACGAATGATGTACTCCTTGATTTGTTCTTTGATACCCGCCCGGGAGCCATCTTTTTCGCTGGATTCATTGCTTAAAACCAGAGCAATTCCCCGTAGTCGGCAGTACATCATGACAACCCAGTACGCAGGGTCGTAATAGCCGGATAAATTGACCACATCAGGTTTGAAACGGCGAATGGACCGTACTAACCCCTGCACTTTTTTAGCCAGGGTGAGCGTATGCAAGGGACCTTCGTGGAGCAATTCGTAGGGGTAGTCATGGATAATGGCACCGGCTTTACCCAGCTGCTGGTATTTGCTTTCCGACTCGGCCAGTTGCACGACCAGAAACGCCGATTGGGACGGGCACTGACGAGCCAATTCTGAAAACAAAGCTGCCTTGTAATGAGACCACAAAATGTTATGAACTACAAGTACTCGCATACGTTAAGCAACAGGAGCCAGTTTCTGGGCTTTGGGTACGGGCTTCGCGTCCGCGACATCTTTTTCAAAGTTCATGAAGCGGGCCATTAATAAGAATGGATAAATGAAAGTAGTATCATTCGGTTGTCCCTGTGAGAATACCGAAACCGTAATGGGAATGAATACAAAGCCTAAGAAAGTCGAAAAAGGACTGATAACCGATCGTATACTTTTGTAACACTCCTTGACAATTTCGATGACAGATTTACCGAAGAAATAAATACCGGCGAGTCCGTAATTGTACATCGATTCAAGAATGGGGAAGTCCATATAAATAGCCCGGTAGCCATTGCCCAGAATTAATGAAAGCGGATTATAGAATAACGTATTCTTGAATGTATTAAACGAAATAACCCGTTGTAAAGCGGAATAATCGGCTACTTCATCCGCATCCGCACCCTGCACACTGGTTTCAAAAACGTCCAGAAATTTCTGGAAAAACGTTTCCGATATACCAATCAGCAGGTTTATAAAATCCATCCGGCTGATTTTGTAAATGACGTAATAAACGACAACCAGCAGGATGATCAGGTTGCCGGGCTTAAAGACAGTACTGGCAATTCGCTTTAAATTACTGAGCTTGAAGTGAAAAAAAAGCAGTACGCCCAGCGACAATAGAACGGAGAGTAGCGTAGAACGACTTTGCGTCAAGATTACCGTTACCAGCGAAGCGAAAAAGTTAACCAGAGCCAGTAATTTGTAAAGAATATTCTCTTTCGTAAGGAATAATAAGATGGCCGAGCCAATAACGCCAAAGAACCCATTACGGGCAAACACGTGCGGATTGCCGCCGTATTCATCATCAAAATAAATGGAAGCCCGGGCTCCCACAACGTAAAAGGGGTTGGTAAGCAGGGAATAAAAGAGCCCTAGGTTTCCCAGAAATATAAATAAAATAAAGACGGGCAAGGCGTGATCTTTTACTTCATCCGGCGTACTAATGAGCAGGAAACAAAAAGCAAAAGACATCGCGTAGTTAATCAACTCGCGGGAGAGCGAACTACCACCCGGGTTGATGATAAACAGATAAAAAATACAAAGACCAATCCAGCCCAGAACGGGTACCGCAATCTTTTGATTAAGACTATAATACTTTCTGAAAAGGGTCTTGGGAATCATCAGCAACAGGCCCAACGCCAGACAGATGGCCGTAAAAACGGACGACTGGGGAGCTAATTTGAGTCCATCCCGTAGGAAGAAAATGATGGGATAGCCCATGGAGAATAAGGCAATCCCCAAAGCCATCCTCTTGTATTGGAAACCTTCAAACAGGCTTTTAAACATTGCTTCTTACGCTTTAGGGGTAAACCGGAGTCTATAAAAGAAATAGCCTAAATCACCACTGGTCAGAAATAAAAAGAATTTACGGAATCGGATGACTTTTTGTAGCATACGCTCGGGAAACGAAGGCCGTATCGTCTGGGAATATTTATGTTTGATTTGCTCGTGTTCGGATAAGCCAACCGTAAAAATGGTTGAACTTTTAGCTAATTCATGTTGACGAAAACAGCCCCAGAAATCATTAACCAAACGGAATTTAATTTCCGAATGCGTACCCCAGCGGGTACAAATTTCGTAATCAAAAGCAAAGCGGTAATTTTCGTCAAAGTAGCCGTACTTCGTTAATAAGTCCCGCTTGAAAATCATGCACTGGTTAAAGACCTGCATCCCCTCGTACACCTGAGCCTGCATCCAGAAGGGAATCTGCTTTTTGTGTTCAAAAACCCGGTCTTCGCCATCAATCATCAACAGATGACCATAGAATACTGAATCTTCGGGATGATTTCGGATCGCTTTGGCTACGTTCAATAACGCATTGGGAGCAAAAACGTCATCGGAATTCTGGAAAGTAACCCAATCGCCGGTTGCTTTTTTAAAGCCGGCGTTAATGGCTGCGGTTTGTCCGCCATCCTTTGCACTAACCCAATGGGCAATGTACTTTTCGTATTTCTTGATTACTTCAACACTGCCATCCGTGGAACCACCATCCATGATGATGAATTCCAGATTGGGATAGTTCTGATTGAGTATACTTAAAATGGTTTTTTCCAGGAACTCCGCCTGATTATACGAAGGCGTAATGACACTTATTTTCGGATAATTCTGATCTTTATTCAGGAGAACCTGCTCATCAAAGGAAGCTTTGCTGACAAATTCTTTTATAGCATTCTCTTTAAAAAATCCCATATACTCGGTTGATCATAAGGTTAAATCGTATACCCTTCCTGCTGAAAAAACGGCCGCCAGAAGTTGAGATCGTATTTCTCCCAGGCATGGCAGCCAAAGGGTAACTGTGATTGAGTTAATTCGTACCCGTAGTCCGGAAATTGCTCGAAAGCAAAGGAGATGGCCTGTCGGGGTGTGGGTAAATGCATGAGTGGTCTGAAAACAACTAGGCGAGTCGAATGCAGCGAAAAAAGCATGTCTTCATTGCCGGGCCACTGACCGTACAGACGTTGGTACGCCTTGATTAATTGTATCGAAGCCTGCACCTTCCGTAAGGAAAGCCCTCCGTTCAACAAGGGCTTCTTCAGGTCCGTCAGCGAACGCGGAGCGGCATGCGGTGCCAGCAAGGGAGCTCCTACGTAATCGTAACCTTTCTGACACCAGCTGGCCAGTTCATCACTGAATACGAAGGCATCGAGCTGATAGATGAGTATGTATTCGTAGGCGGCGAAAGCCTGATAAAAATCCGTTTGGGTCAATAGTAAATTATAAGCGTCAATTCCTTTGAAATAAGCGTCCGCAAACGACACAAAATGAAAGTCCGAATACCACTCGTTCAGGTACGTCAAATCCAGCGATTCGGGCTTTACAATAACGATGGGATACTGACTTAATTTCCTCAGGCATTGTTGTAAAGCTATTTTTTCGTATGCGTTCAGGTCAGAACGATACATGGGAATAACAACGGCTACCGATGCGGACATACCTACCAATTAGATTACTCAAACAGGTCGCCTAAAAAGGGCAACCACCAATCTTTACTACTGTACCGATACCGGCCCTGAATACACTCGCCAAGCACCCTAGGCAGGCGTTTCAGCCGCGACTGGGGCAGGGTAGCCCGTACCTTAAAATGTTTTTGCCGTTCAATCAGCTGAGCCAGCTTTTCGCGGGGGATGTCGTTTCGGGCCTGTAGCAAGCCATACAGCGTCTGATAGTTGGCTGCTTTTTCCCGGAGTGGAGCCAGTTTAAGGGTACGGTCTCTGGAAAAACGGCTTTTCAAGGTGACTTTCTTCTTCTTTTGCCCGAAGCCAACCTGTTGGGTGGAATGTTTTCGGTAGAAGAGCAGTTCGTCGGCAATGAAGCCGATTTTATCCTGCAGCGACAGCACCAGAGCGATCCAGGCATCGTGGATTAATTCCTTGTACGCCACCGGGAACGGTGAAACCCGGGCCAGGATGGAACGGCGAATCGCTAGGGTCGCTCCGGTCACCACATAACCTCCAAACAAAATATCATAAGCCTGACCCGTGGACCAGCGTTGCTGAGCGTCGGCATCAAATTCAATCTCAGCCCAGATGGTTCTATCGACGGGCTGTGAATCATCGTCGATAATCTGGGCATTCGTAAATACGGCGTCCATTTCCGGATGCTGCTCCAGATACGCTACCTGCCGGGCTACTTTGGTTTCGTGCCAAAGGTCATCCTGATCACAACAGAAAATGACGTCGCCCGTGCATAAATTCATACACTTTTCGAAATTCTTCGTTGACCCTAAATTGCTGGGATTAACGTGAATATGTACGGGAAAAGAAACGGTAGCCGCAAAGGTTTCCAGCAGTTGAATAGTAGTATCCTGCGACCGATCATCGCACACTACCAGTTCATGAATGGGAAGTGTCTGACGCCGGATACTTTCCAATTGTTCGGGTAAATACCGGGAACCATTGTAAGTACACATCGCCACTGAAACTTTCATACAGACAAATAAGGGCCTTTACAGGAATTCGGTATACAGATACATCCTTCCCAGGGGTTGAACTCAAAGAAAAAGTATTCAAAGTTAGCCGTTTCTTGGGGAACTACGAAGGAGTACTCCAGGAACTTACTGCGGCTGCGATTGACGGAACATGAAATCGGGTTGGTAGGTATTAATGGTTTTGATCCATTTCTGTACCCAGGCCGCCCAGTGTTGGCGTTGCAGACTGACGGGTTCCGGCGGGTCGGGAAGACCGAAGGCCGGTTGCCGGGACTGCGTTTGCGTATATACGGGTTGCCTGGTCACCAGGGTTTTATATCGCTTACTGGCTTCCTTGAAATAAACAGGCATGGGTCGGTTGGTTAGATAAGATGCATACTGACCGCTTGGGTAGGAAAGTCCCCCGTGGTGTAAGGTAACCGGTTCAGCAATCGTACGCTCAAACGCGTTACCGGCGTGAATACCGTAGGCCGCGTTTCGTAAGGGAAGCACCCCTTCAAACAGGGCCGGAGCCATGTCCAGCCAGAGTTGGTCGGAACCCTGACCTTCGCACAAACGATAACCGCCCCGGGTTTCCAGATTCTGGCACCACCACGCCAGAAACGAATCCGTTATCGCATCCGGACGAATGGCCCAGATGCCGGAAAAATACGTTCCGTAGTTCAGAAAATATTTACTATCCGGAAATTGCGTATCCGGATGGGGCTGGAGCCATTGCGAAAACAGCACGGCTGGTCGTTGCTCAAGAGCTATGACTAGTTCGGTTAGCGGGCGGAGTACCTGCGTTTCGGGTTCCAGAAAAATCAGGGCATCCTGGTGTAAGAGATGCCGTCCCAGCCAGACCCGACTGATATGCAGAAATTCGGTTTTCGTATAGCGTTGAGCCAGGGGTAATAAACCGGGAATATCTCCGACCTGAATCATCCGTACATTAGCCGGAGCCGCTACGTCGAAGGGCTGATCCATCCATCCCACCCACAATAGAGAATCGGGATGATGCTGGGCCAGTTGATCGGCTAAGAAAAAGACCTGGGCTAGCTGCCGACTCCAGCACGCGGTAAAAAAATGAACAGACATACGTTTAGACAATCCGTTTGGTAAAGAGTTCCGTCATGCGGCGACCCGCCAGGTATTCCTGAATGGGCTGCCAGACCTCTTCAAAGGAGAGGGATGACGCCGGACCTTTCCGCTTCCAGATCACCCGGGCGTTGGTACCTTCTCCGTAACCTCCCGTGTACAAATTGAAATCTTCAAAATGGCCTAATTGGCCAATGAGCAGAAACCCGTACGTTCCTACCGCATTCGCCAGGTGAGCCGGGCCACTATCAACGCCCACAAAAAACTAGCCCGACGAATCACTTCGGCCGTTTCCAGGATACTCAGCTGGCCGCATAAATCGCGGAATTCGGGCGAGGAACTTTGAATTTGTCCCTTTAGCCCTACTTCCACAACGGGGCCAAAATCCTCCAGCACGCGAGCCGTTAACTGATTCCAGTGTTGGGGTTGCCAGTCTTTGACGGGCTGATGGGAGAACGTATGGAAAACAGCGAAACGGGTCGGAAGTTTGAGCGAGTCGATTTTCGTCCGTACCGTATCGGGAATGTACAGGCGAGGAGCTTCTGTACGGTCTGGTAGTGGCAATCCACCCGCCGCCGCAAACACTTCGGCCAGTCGGCCAAAATGCAGGTAATTGTGAATGGTTAGATTTTGCTGATCTGCGTGGGTATTGACCAGTCTTCTGTTGAGGGGAAAATACACCCGGTTTGATAAGTGCAGATTGTACAGTTGATCAAAGGGATTTTTCTCCAGCAACAGGCAGGAAAATAACACGTTTGGTTCTTCAATGCGATACGTAATGGCGGGATTATATTCAACCAGCTCCCGGAATGATTTCTTGACAATCCAGAAAATCTGGGCATCCGGATGCCGCTCCCGAATGGTACGTGCCAGCGGCTCACAGGCCACAATGTCGCCCAGGTGCTCGGCCATGAGTACACCAATGGTGGGTTTACCACTGGTGATTTTTACCCACTTAATCCAAACGCAGGCTTTCCAGAATTGAAGATACGTCCGCAGGATCTCGGAGTATTTTCGGTATCGATGTTGCCAGAGGGCAATGAATTTTTCCATACAAGCGAATCGCGTAGCCGCAGTACTTAGGCCTGCGGGTTTAACCAGTGAGCGACTTTTTCAAAAGGCATCCGCAGGGCTTTTCGAACCCGTAGTAATCGAATGAGTTTCTTGGGACGCACGTATACGCAGGGAAAAAGCCGGTAGTACGCGTTAAAATTCGCATTCATCCGTTCCGCGTAGTAGTCAAATAAAGGCCTTACGTCGGGTCGATTTTCGAAAGTAAACCGGTTCTGGTACCGTGAAATGGAATCGGGTGAAGTGGGCGAATAGCCAGAAAAATGAAAAAACTGTAAGGGCCAGGTATCGTTGATGAGCCATTGTCCATCGCGATACGTGAACTGCCTTTCGTGGAGATTCCAGTACGCTACGTTATGACCGGGATGCCGACTAATATACACGCCATCGAAATAGTGAGGTACATAATTAATCCACTTCTGATCGGTAAACAGCCCATTACAAATGTCATTATAGGCCTGATACGCCAGCTTTTCCGCCCACCAGTTAATAAATTGCTGCGTTTGATCGGTTTTCCGCAAAGCAATAAAACCCAGATTGAACGTACCCGTATTGAGCAGATCGCACTCGTTAGGCATACACGTGTCCGGAAACGGACTAAGGGTATGCGGCGTCAGTACAAACTGATGCTCCTGCAAGCGGTCGAGTAAGTACGTTAAGCGGGTAAAAACAATAATGTCCGGATCGAAGTAAATAAAATTCTGATAATCAGGATACTGTTTGTAGAAATGCTGAAAGAACAGGGGCTTTACCGCCGTATTCAGCTCCGTAATATCGTAATTCTTCTCCATCCACTCCCGGTTTGGAATGTGGATGCGATGGAGTTCCAGTAATTCAAAGGAAGGAATTTTGTCCGATTCGAAAGCTACTCCTTCGAGTCGGTCTACCAAACCAATGACGTAATGAATGTCGGGATTGGTAACCGCCAGCGATTCGCCCAGCGTACGAGCCTGGGCCAGGTAGTTAATCGAACAAATGGTAAAAGCAAGCGTTTTCAAGGGGTTGAAGCGTTAAGGGGCTCTTCCGCTTTGAGCGATGTAAAATCTAATTTTAATTAAAACGGCCAACCAGGCAGTCGTGTTTTTAACCGGCGGATTTCACCCGAACGTCTCAGGAATACGTTGCCCGCGTAGGCTTCGAGCCACGGGTTTCAGCCAGACTCTTTTCCAGCAGTTGCACAAACACCTGCATGGCATGGTCGTCCTGATGGCGGGTAAACACTTTTTCCCGAGCCTTGTTCCCCATGGCTTCCCGTAAGGCAGGGTCGCCGAGTAATTGGGTAATTTGCTGACTCATCATCTGCGTATCCAGGTAGTCGGCTACAAAGCCCGCATCGCTTTCCACGAAATCCGGAGCTCCACCCGACTGAGCAAAGCAAACGATGGGTTTGGCCAATAGGGCGGCTTCCAGCACCACCAGCGGATACGGTTCTTCCCGGGACGTCAGCACGAATACATCAAAGGTAGCCATGAAGTCGAAGGGCCGGTCGGAGTGCGGAATCAGATGGACCCGATCGCTGAGTCCCAGCCGACGCAGGTCTTCCGTAATCATGTGATACTCGACCTGATGCTCATGGCCGCCTACCCACACAAAATGCGTATTAGGCGTCGATTGCCGGGCGAGTTGCACGAAAACATCAATTCCCTTACGCCAGTCAAAGGTACCTACAGCTCCTACCAGCAGAGCCTGTTCCGGTAAATCCAGCAGTTGCCGGATTTGCTGGGTAGCTTCTGCGGAAGGCTGCAAATCCCAGGCTCCATCGGGAAGGAGCGAGGGTAGTACCGCAATGGACTCGGGTGAAATACCGAAACGTTCGATATACACCAGACGTTGAGCCTGCGAACAAGCCCAGTATTGACTAGTATGCCGAAGGGTCTGATTAAAACTCGAAGGGTCCGTATACATCGAAATACCCATGGGCATTTCGTGGGCATAAGTCACGATGGGGCAGGATACCAGGGGACGTAGCAGATTCAGTAGGTCGCCATTGGTAATGGTATTCGAGACAATCAGGTCGAAACCTTCATTCTGAATCTCCTGAAGCACCTGATCGTGAAAGGTTTTACGGTTCAATAAACGCGAAACCTTACTCCGCTGCTGGGTATCGCGGTGATACCAGTGGTAGACGGGAGCTACTCTTTCAAAATCCCGGATGAGCGTACCGCCGTGTTTGAGTAAAACTTTAAACTGATACTCAGGAAGTTGTTTAAGCTTCTTCAGAAAACGAAGCAACAAAATCTGTGCACCTGCCCGGTTGGCGTCGTGACTGATGAACAGAATTTTCTTCATAAGGGGATTAAGGGTTTATCGCTCAAACAAGGGGGCAAAAATACGACTCTTTCTCAGAAAGAAAGCCTTTTTCGTGGATCAAAGCTGTTGCATGATGGTTTCCCAGCGGGAAATAATCACGGAAACATCAAATTGTTGGGCTCGATTTTTCGCTTGTTCAGCATTGAAAATCAACTTTTTATTCATTACTTTCTGTAGGACAGTGACTACATCCCGTACGTTCCAGGAATCGACAACTTCGCCCATTCCTTCCTGCACAAACTCAGCCACACCACCCGAATTAAACGCGACGATGGGTTTTGCCAGAGCTGCCGCTTCAATCATTACCAAGGGAAACGGGTCCTCCCGGGAAGTCAGCAGAAAGCCGTTGGCGAGGGATAGATAGTGATAATAATCCTCCCGTTGCACGCCCAGTACATCAACTCGGACGCCCGAATTATGTTTTAATTTTTCCTGTGTATACGTTACGAATCCGTCATCAATAACCTGTCCCAACCAAATGATACGAGCAGGAGAGCCCTTTAACTGCTCCGCGAAATCGGGTAGGAGATCAAACCCCTTGCGGTACGTGCTTTGTCCGGACATTACCCATACGAACTCATGGGGCTGAATACCCAGTGATTGGCGAAGTTGCTGTACGCGGTCCGGCTGAATCTGAATGCGAGAATGATCGATGAGGGAATGGCAGAGTTCGATTCGCTGTCCACCAGCCTCACGGATACGCTGGCAAACAATTTCCGAGCAGCCAATGATGCGATCGCTTTCGGTAATTAATCGCCGGAATGCCTCTCCCTTCAAGGCCATGTATTCAAGGGGTAGTTCGTGAAAATGCGTCACTACCCGTACACCCAGCTCCTGAGCCAGCGGTAATAAGAAGGCCGGTACTAAGGTGTTCAGATACCAGATATCGGCTTTAAACTGTTTCTGTACGTTTCGCAGGTACCGGAAAATCGGGTTTTCGCCGAATTTATTTTGTAATTTCTGAACGACTGAAAAGTGGTGCGGAGCCGTAAACGTAGGAACATCCGGGGGAAGGTCATTCAGTAATTCACCGGGCTGCAGCGTACACAAGCCCAACTGAAAAAGATCCCGATTGAATCGATTCAGCAAATACCCCATCATCATTTCTGATCCGGTTCGACCTGCGTAGGGAGTGATAATCAGTATTTTACGAGTAGGCATAAGTGTACAGACTCAGGCAATGTTTTCTTCCGGTTTTATTTTGTAAAAACCCGGACGGTTGAATACCGTCGGCCAAAAATATCGTAATAACATTTGAAATCGCCGGGCAAAGCGACGTTGATTTTCCATTTCACTGCCCAAGGGTCGCCGATTCTTCAGATTCACAAAGGCTTTCCAGCCCGTAAAAATCGGAATCAATACCGCATAATTCAGCATGACGACCAGGTACGCCCCCACGCCGTATTGCTTACGTAACCAGAGGAGATTTGAGACCTGCATCTGTACGTTGAACCGATTGACGTAAGAAACATCCGTCCGGCGGAAGGGGGAGTCACTGGTGAGATGCAGGAAACCTAAATCCTTGTAGTACAACAGCTTCCCAACTTTACCGAGCCGGTACGACCATTCCACATCTTCACCGTACATAAAGAAACTCTCATCCAGAGCACCGACTTTTTGTACGGCTTCCCGACGTACCACCAGAAAGGCTCCTACGAGCCAGTCGTGCTGACGGGGATCGGTATATACCGTAGCGGGCAACATACGCTCCACCCAGGCCTGTAGGCGGATAGGAACGATGTAAAAAATGCGGCGAAACTCGGCAAAACTCTCAAAATAGGGTTGAGGGCTGCCATTCCCGTACAGTTGCATGGGAGCTGACGCAGCAACGTCCGGTTCAGCATCCATGCGTTCCACGCACACATCAATCGCATCCGTGTTTTGCAGCGTATCCGCATTCAGCAGCAGATAGTACCGACCCTGAGCCGCCTGAATGGCCCGGTTGTTGGCCCGGGCAAAGCCCGCATTGTAGCCCATATCGATCCACTGAATGTCGGGGTGTTGCTCCAGTACCTGAGCTTTACTCTGATCCTGTGAATCGTTATCCACCACAATCACTTCGTAACTGACCCGTTTGGTCCAGTCTTTAACGGACTGAATGGCCGCAATCGTCAGATCCGCACATTTATAATTAATAATCAGAATGGAAACATCAACCATACAAAAGGGCCGCTTCAAATCCGGCGTTTGATATACGATCACTCCAGTACGTACGCTTTTAACAGCTCATTCACTTGTTCTTTGGTGTTGAACATCAGCACATCTACGATACTCAACCAGGGGACAAAGTCTCCGCCCAACTGGGGATATTCTGCTTTTTCGGAACGAATAAAATTTAACCGAATCTGGTGTTCGGCAAACCGCTCGTGGCTGTACAGTTCTTTCCCACCAATGGGATTGATGTAATGATCCGCTTTTTCCTGCAAGCAGATGTCAAGAATGCGTTCCTGAGCCTTTAAATCCTGGTTCTCGTAAATCGTCGAACTGGGTACCAGCTTCGTCGTAATGCCCAGATACGTATTGATTTGTACCAGACTATTCAAGATATAGGTACTGATGTTTTCCTCCGGGAATTGTAAAATTTCCTCCAATACTGGATACACCGTCGCGTACTGCGGGGCTTTCCGGTACGTTTGCTGAATGGTCTTCAGCAATTTATCCCGCCATTTCTGCTGTGTATCGATGGAAATTTCCCGAATCAGTTTGTTCTGACTGGCATCTTTCAGTGGAATCGTAAACAGTTGGGCTTTGCCGTTATTGAGCAGGTTATTCCGATTGATCCAACCCCGGTTAATGAAGGCGACATCATCGTAAAGGACAAACGTATCCACCGCTTTCATTAGCTGAAAATAGCCAATGTACGGAAACAGATAGGGTTGCATGATGGCTAAAGTCATATCGGCTGGGTTCAAGGTAAAAGAAGGTTGATTGCTCTCTACGAATGAGAGAATGTACGAAGGATACTGAAGCGGGAAAGAGCAGAGCGTTCAATGTCTGCTCCTTCCCGGCTGTTTATTTCAATTTCCGGAGCCAGTAATCTTCCGCCGGAACGATCATCTTCGCTCGGGTAGCGGCTGTTGTATCCGTTCCGAGCCGGATGTCGCCGGGCTGGGGTTTGATCACGCTGGCCGCAAAAAACAGATATTCCGCTTCTTTGGGAATGGGCTGCAATCCACGTTCAAAAGGATTGATGGGAATGAGTTTCCGCGTCAGGTCTTTGCCGAACAGAGGATATTCGTAATCGTCGTTGATGTCCGCCAGAGCAACGGTCGCATGTTCAGGCACGATTCGATCAAAATTCTTGTACGCTGGTGTAATATCCTCACGGGCGTAAGACATACGTTCAATCCGACCTTCGTCAAACGCCGAAGGATGGCCGTTGTGAGCTACTGGCAGGCAACGTTCGTTCCACAATACGGCAAAAAATGCGGAAGCACAGGCGAGAGCAACAATGAATAAAATATAACTTTTCAGGACGAGTTCCCGCGAACCTAGTAAGGAATGCCGTTTGGTAAACAGGACCGTCAGGAAAGGAATCACGTAAATGCTTGTACTGATGAAGTACCGACCTTTGAACGGATCGTAGGGAGCCGAGTATGACAACGCAGCCGCGTGCAACAAAGCCGCTCCGGCCAGGAAAAGCAAGGGTTTGGAGCGAATAACCCCAAACAGCACCAGAAATACTAGCGGCCACAACAAAGCAAAACCCATGATGCCCCAGTAGGGTAGGCCATTCATGAAAATGTAATCCCGGTTGTAGCTGAACGGTCGGATCGTAAAATCCGTCTCTTCCCGAAGGCGTGCGTGTACCTTTCCTTCCAGCCATACAAACGGAGCTTTAAACCATTGATTAGGCCCTTCAATCACGCCGGGCAGGTTGGTAAGACCGTCCAGGTTCATGAAATCAAAACCGTACCGCAGGAAATTCCGGGTGCCTTGTTCGTAAAGATTTGGGCTAAAAATACCGCCGGCTCGTTCCACCGATTGGTGACGCGTAGCCGTTGGGGGGCCAATGGGGTGGTTGTACCGCTGAAGGTTAGACAGATAACCCGTAGGCAACGTAAACAGCAACACGCCGATAACCGCCGAGGTAAAGAAGTGCTTCAGCTGACCCAGGGAATATTTGACATTGGGCACACCGAATACAAAAACGTACAACGCCACCATGAATAACGAGGGGAATTGCAGAACCAGCGTGATCTTGTGACCCAGGCCAATACCAAAAATGAGTCCGGCCAGGTACAGATACCGGCGGCGGTGCGTCTGGTGGTAGGCAAACAGGAAGTACACCAGACAACTAACGTAACCCATCAGCACGATGTCGGTATCGGTCGTTGTAGACTGCAGGAGTACGTTCGGTAGCAAACCCATCGCCAGGGCACTGAATACACTGGCTGTGGTATTTCGGCTGATGGATTGAGCAATGCCGTAAGCCGCCAGTACGGAGATCCAGTAGCTGAGGTAATTGATGAGCTTGAAAGCATTCTCGATTTTTCCCGTAATCAGGTAGCTGTAAATCTGAATGCCGCAAACGCTACGGGGATAGGTGTCAATATTCCAGTTCGTACCGTAGAACGGAGCCATCGTACCCCGCTGAATGAAGTACATGACACGTACCAAATGGCCCGTCATACTGTCCCATTCATTCGGAACGGTGAACAGCACCAGCAGTAAACTAATCAGAGACACCGTAGCCAGTGTCGTGATCATTAAGCCGAAAACCACTTTCAGGTACAGCGACAGCTCTTTATACCAGATCCAGGTCTTTTGAAGCGTACTGCCCAGAAGACTGATCACAGAAAAATCCTCGTACTCCCGAATGAATACTTTCGAGAATAAGAGGTAAAAAATGAAAGGCGGAATGAATACAAAGCCCGCCCAGAAGCGTACATCCGCCGTTTTATGCAAAAACGATAAAATGAACCCGGAGACAATGATACTACCGGCAAAGACCGTAAATGCCGTGATGATTACATCTACTAAAGACTTTCGTGAGACCTGGGCGGCTACCCGGAAGCAGAAGCCCACGAACATCAGAAAGAGTAGGCGGTACAACCAATCCCACATGTTTGGTACTATTACAGGTTTTCGTTGATGATCGAAATAATTCGTTCGACGTCGTGATCCGGCAGATCCGGATACAGCGGCAGACTTAGGGCACGCACCGCCATATACTCCGAAACCGGGCATGACTGATGAGCGTGCAAAAAGCTCAACGTGTTTAAGGAAGGATAAAAATACCGACGAACGAAGATGTTCTGAGCGGCTAAGGCATCGCGTACCTTCAGCAAATCAGCTTCCGTTTCGAAGAAAACGGGATAGTACGCGTGATTCCACTCCACATCTGCCGGTATGGCAGGTTTTGTAAGCCTGTCCCAGTTCAGGTGCTGATCGTAGCTTTCCGTAACCCGACGGCGGCCTGCAATGATTTCATCCACCCGGGGCAGGTTACACAAACCCATCGCGGCATGAAACTCCGAGTTCTTGGCGTTAATGCCAATGTCGAAATAGTCATCCCCTACATGACCGAAGCTACGGTAGAGTTTTAACTGCTCGGAGAGTTCAGCATTAGGCGTTGTAATCATGCCACCTTCCACCGTATGGAATACTTTCGTCGCGTGAAAACTACAGGTCGAAACGTCGCCGTAACTCAGCAATGATTTACCTTTGTACTGAACGCCGAAGGTATGGGCAGCATCGTAAATGACGTACAGGCCATGTTGCTTGGCAATGGCTTCGATTCGTTCAATCTGGCAGGGAATTCCGTACACGTGCGTAGCCAAAATAGCCTGCGTTTTTGGCGTAATCAGGGCCTCAATGCAGTCCGGATCGATGCACAAATCTTCTTTCCGTATATCAGCGAAAATGGGTGTGGCATTTTCCCAGGCAATGGCGTGGGAGGTCGCACAGTAGGAAAAAGGCGTTGTAATCACTTCGCCCGTAATCCGGAGGGCCTTCAAAGCCATTTGCAGCACAATGGTACCATTGGAGCTGAAATGCAGGTGCTCAAGACCGAGGTATTGTCGCAATTTTTGTTCTAATTCCAGAACGAGCGGCCCCTGGTTGGTCAAATGATAGCGTTCCCAGATGCCGTTTAAGTACGCGATATATTCTTCTTGAGGAGGAAGGTAAGACTTGGTTACAAATATTTTCTCGCTCATACATTAACCTCCTCTGCCTGTTCGATAGTGAAGGGGAAATAGGGACGAACGGAACCCGGCCATTTACCGTACCAGGCCACTTCGCCGCGATAATCGTCAATTTCAAAAAGAATGGATTCCTGTAAGTGATAGAGTACCGTCGCGGCATCTTTCACAATCATCATCGTAATGGTATAGGTACCATCGTTGAGGAAGTTGCCGGGAAGTTCTACTTCACCCGTAATCAATCCGGGATTGGCATCGAGTTGGGGAGAGGCCAGATTAAAAATGGTTTCACCCGTCATCGAATTGAAGTGCATACTCAGGTTGAGTTTGGCATTCTTAACGAAATTCCAGAACTCGAACCGAACTCGAATCGGCGTACGTACGTCAATGCGGGTCTGAGTACCGGCGAGCGTAGGCATCAGTTCAATCTTCTTGATCCGTACCTGATCATTACCGGGAGCTGATTCGGGCGTAGTCCATTCCCGTACCAGACTGGTCTGGTTGATCTTGGACATGTAATCGGTAATGATCTGCCCCGTTTCACCGACGGCCACCATTTGGCCGCGGTTCATGAATACGGCTTTATTACACAGACTTTGTACGGCCGTGAGGTTATGACTGACGAACAAAATCGTTCGGCCGCTGTCTGATACATCCTTCATTTTGCCGAGACACTTCCGCTGGAATTCAGCGTCACCTACGGCGAGTACTTCATCGATGATCAGAATTTCGGGTTCGAGGTGAGCGGCAATCGCAAAACCCAGCCGCACAAACATCCCCGAAGAGTAACGTTTCACGGGGGTGTCCAGAAATTTCTCGATACCGGCGAAGGCTACGATTTCATCAAAGTGCTGCTTGATCTCGGACTGCTTCATGCCAAGAATAGCACCGTTGAGAAAGATGTTCTCGCGACCCGTAAGCTCCTGGTGAAAGCCCGTACCGACTTCCAGCAAGCTGGCGATACGGCCCCGAACCGTTACCCGGCCTTCGGTAGGCTCGGTAATCCGGCTGAGTACTTTCAGGAGGGTAGACTTACCAGCTCCGTTGTGACCAACGATTCCGATTCGGTCGCCCTGAGCTACGTCGAAACTTACATTTTTAAGAGCCCAGAATTCTTCTTTAACGGAAGTTTCCTGTGGCTTGGAACCGAAGAGCGATTGAAGGCTATTAACAACGGTTTCTTTCAACCCCGCCGGGCCACCATATTTTTTCTGGTGGTCGATGAAGTAGCGTTTACCTATATTTTCAACCTGGATGGCATTCATAACAGGGAAGGTTAACGGAGGGCTCCAGCCAACCTGTTGGTTGAGAAAAAGCTTTGAAGACTAAATATAGTCAACAAAACCGTTTTCGCGTTTACGGAAAAAAGCAACAGAACTAAGCACAACTACTAAAATGATAATCAGACTGGGGATAAAACTTTCCCAGTTGAACGGAGCAGTGCCCCCTAAAAGGGTCCAGCGAAAACCATCAATAATACCTACGATGGGATTCATATTGTAGAGCGGGTACCACCACTGATCGGCGTACTGCCGAATGTTCATGGAAGAGTACGCGACCGGACACGCGTAGAAGCCAAACTGGATAATGAAAGGCGTCAGTTGCGTAAAGTCACGGTACTTCACATTCATAACGGCCAGAAATAAACCGAAACCGAACGAAGCCAGGTACGCCATTCCTAAAAACAAAGGCAAAAAGATTAGTTGCCAGGAGGGCATAAAATCCTGCTTGAAATAGTACCAGAGGTACATGGGAATAATCAGGGCAAAGCCAACCAGGAAATCAACGAAGCCAACCATAACCGAACTGGTCGGTAGGATCAATCGGGGGAAGTAGACTTTCGAAACCAGGTTGGAGTTACTTAAAATACTGTGACTGACCTGCGAGAGTGAATTGGCAAAGAAGTTCCAGATCAGTACGCCCGCAAAAATAGCCAGCTTGGGCGGAACACCCGGTTCAAACTGCAAACCTGCTACTTTACCAAAGGCAAAAAAGAGGACTGCCGTCGTAAGTACGGGGCGAACGACACTCCAGACAATGCCCAGCACCGTCTGTTTGTAGCGAACGGTAATATCGCGTTTGGCAAGGATCCAGAATAATTCAGTAGATTTCCAAAACTCAGACCAGTAATTCTTCTGCGACCTGCCGTGTTCTATAATCGTTTCCTGGGTCATGAATTCTGCAATTTTTTCATCATGTTTTGATAGGTATGAATCAGGAACATGGCCGCCAACGACAGCACAATGCCCAGAGCAATCCCAATTTTAATGGCTTTTCCTTTAGGGTAGGGAGTAACCGGCAGCGGAAAAGTCGGCTCATCGATAATCATCACTAAGGGACTTTCCCGAATGAGCGAAGTACGCAAGGCGTCAATGTTCCGGATGGACTCCATGTATAAGCCCTGCAGATAAGTCGTATTCTGCGACAGACGCTGTTCGTTCACCCGACCCGAAGGCATAATCATGTATTGACTATAATCTTGAGATGAGGCTAATCTGCGTTCAGCTCCGGTTAGTTTCGTCAGTACCGAATCGCGACGGTGAACGTTCAAATCAAGCAGTTCCAGCGTTTTCTGACTTTGCGTTTCTTTGTAGAAATCAGTCATTCGGGCCAGCCAGGTTTCCACCATCAGCTTTGATAAGGTATCGGATTCAGTCTTGATGGATAACTCCATGAAGCTGGATTTCCGGTCTACGTTCTCAATCTGCAAATCCTGCGAGGCGTAATCACGGAACATATCCAGATAGGACATTTGAGCATTCGTGTACTCTTTGATGGGCTTATCCGGGAACTCGAATTTCTTACCCAGAAACTCTTCGTTTTTCGTACGACGCAGGGCTCCCGAGCGGTTTTTGTAAAAGTTAGCGAGCAGGTCCGTTTTGTTCCCAATCGTAACTTTCGTCAACATAACCCGGTTTCCAATTTTTTTGGAACGGAACAGCGAAACGAAGTTCGGTCCCGAGAACATATTCGCACTGGAGCCACCTCCCGACATACCGAGAGCACTCGCGAAGTTCGACAATTCTGAATTCCCTGAACCGCTTTCCAGGTTAAAAATCAGAGAGGCTTCGTACTGATCAGGTACTTCATTAACCTGGTCATAAATCCAGCCACCCAGACCGCCGAGCAGCACGCATATCAACAACAACCACCAATACTTAAGGATTGTTTTGAATACGGTATTGACATTATTAACCAGTTTCCGGGGGTCAAATGGGGGTGCCTGCTCTACGACAGCCACCTCTCCATTGGGCGTAAGTACGGGTTTATGAGATTCTTCTGTTGCCATAATGATTATGAAAGGCTGGAGTTACGATTATAACGTTCGGAGAATAGCGTAGATACCCAGGAGGCCTGACAGCGAGCCACCAATGGTACCAATCACACCCATCACCTGAGCGGCTGTAATGTCGGCCTGCGTCCGTACGGGTACGATGATGCGAGAACCAGGGCGTACTTCCGGATACGAATTGAAGAACAGGAATCGCTTCGTTTTCTTGGCATACCCATTCGCGTAGATTACGTACGTACGTTTCTTCACACTACGGGAAGTGAAACCACCGGCCCGTGAGATGTACTCACCAACGCCCACATTCTTCGTATAACGGGTGGTCGTAGGCAACTGTACTTCACCTTCAATTTTAATCGTTGGGTTAAATTTCGGAACCGTCAGTAAATCACCATCCTGAAGAATCAAGTCAATATCCGTATGCGGTTTTTCCAGGATTTTCTTCAGATCAATACCGATGGCTTCTTCTTTATTTTCGGCTACTACATCGGCTTGCAGAGCGGATTTCCGGCCATCGTTACTGATGGTATTCAAGGTCTTCTGCTGCTGGTCAATTTCTGCTTTCGTAAGCTTGGTTCTCCGAATCAGTGAAGCCCCTTCCACGTAGGCATAGGCGGTTAAACCACCGGAGCGTTTGATCAGATCCGAAATACGTTCGTCGCGATCGACCAGACCGTAATCACCCGGCGTGCGTACCTGACCTTCGACTCTCGCTGCCTGGTTGTTTTCGAAGTTGGGAGAAGCCCGCACATATACCACGTCATAGGGTTTCAGCTGAAACTTGGAAGCTTCTTCCGTCAGACGCAGGTCACGGCTAATTGCCAGGGTAAAGGTTTCCGCCAGCGTCGAGTTGATGAGTTTTGGATCATCGGAATCCAGGCGTTTGGGACGAATTACCTCAATGTGATTCGGAGAGGCAGAAGCCCGTAAGTTACCTGCCGTAATGATAAGATCTTCAACGGTCATGCCTTCAAACCAGGGATAGTAACCGTTATTTTCCAGCGAGTCACCTTTAGGGGTATTCACTTCACCTAAAATCCGTACCGTCATACCTTCCCGCAGCTGGGTTACGCTGGATACTTCCAGGCGATCCAGTGGTTTAAGTACCACGTTGGTATCTTTTCCGTTGAGAATGCGGGTCAGGTTTACGGGGATCAGTTCTTCCGTCAAATCATCTTTCTGACGGTGGATGGCCGCACGACCCAGGAATGCATCACGTCTGGGGCCTTCAGCCCGGCTAATCAGGTCTTTCACCGTTGGGTTACGGTCCAGCGGATAAGATCCGGGCATATACACGGCTCCATTAACTACTACCATGTTTTCTTCGCGTTCGGGCACACGATTGATGCCTACACGGTCACCATTCATTACTACGAACGTATTCATTTCTTCTTCGCGTACATCGATAAACTTACGGCCATTGGGCGTAATGCGTTGAATCGTAATCGTAGGACGGTATGCGTCTTCGACCAGACCACCGGCATACGCAATCAAATCGCCGAGTTTTTCGCCGGGTAACAATTCGAAATAACCCGTCTTCTTTACCCCTGTAGTAAGTTCTATGCGTGAACGGTAGGGGGGGATTTGAATGACATCGTCATCTTTCAGACTGATGTCGCTCATCCGCAAACCTTTCGTCAGGTATTTGTACAAATCGATGGTCCGGAATACGGTATCCTGACCGGAACGGTTACGGCGAATCAGATTGATGGTACGGAAAGAACCCGAAGCCGTTGGGCCACCCGAGAAATACAGGGCGTTCATAACCGTAGCCAGCGAAGGAAGATTATACGTGCCCGGATTCACGACTTCTCCGATGAAGTTAACCCGAATACTACGGATGTTACCAATACGGATACTCATGTCCATACCGCGGCCAATCGGATAAATGCGGGCAAGCTTCGTCCGAATCCGCTCCGTGGCGGCTTCAATCGTCAGACCATTTACGAAGATAGGTCCTACCTGTTCCAGTTGTAAAATCCCTTCGGGGGTAATGGTTTTCTGAATATTGATATCGCGGTACAGATCACCGTACACATTGATGATCAACTGATCACCGGCACCTAAGATGTAACCTTTGGGCGTCGGAATGTTGGTAATGGGAGCAATATCCAGACTTTTATTTGAGAAAATATCGGCACCAAAAATTTTGATTTTTTGTTCTTTCGTACCAGGCTCTTCGGTATTGGCTCGTAACAGACGCACGGAGTCCTCACGAGCTTTTGCTCGCTGGTCCTGGATGTACTGCCGTTGCTGGGCATTGTCTACCTGATTGGTATTCCCTGGATTAACCAGCGTAGGCTGTTGCTGCTGCTGTATGGGAAAATTAGCAGGTAAGCTGGACGGGGGATATGGTAACTGGGGGAACTGAGCCCACGCAAGCTGAGTGAACAGCAAAAAGCCAGAAAAAAGCGTTAGTTTCAGAGTCGATAGAGATTGAAGGAGTGGGACAAAAAGAAAAGTTCTAAAGACGCTAGGCCGAACAAAGGGCAACATTTCGATTCTCTTTTGGTTAAAATTGATTTTTTCCCGGAAGGGCTGGACTCGGAAATTCACCTGATATCTAAACAGTTTACACTGAAGTAGTGATCAAAAATCACTTCAAGCCCACAAAGTAAAGCACTAAATTCCTAAATTCAGCTACCATTCATAGAATTAACATTTGCCTAAAATACGATTTTTCCTATGATGGAAATTGAACAAATCTTATTTTTGATGAACGATTGAATGGTTGAAAAATTGACTCATGGCAGAACAAAAATTAACAGATTACACCGAAGATAGTATCCGTTCGCTGGACTGGAAAGAGCATATTCGCCTGCGTCCGGGGATGTATATTGGGAAACTGGGCGACGGTTCTTCGGCGGATGACGGGATTTACGTACTTGTAAAAGAAGTCATTGACAACTGTATTGACGAACACGTCATGGGATTCGGCAAAACCATTGAAGTGAAAATTGCCGAACACCGTGTGGAAGTACGTGACTACGGTCGGGGCATTCCGTTGGGGAAAGTCATCGACGTAGTTTCCAAAATTAATACGGGTGGAAAATACGACTCCGGAGCTTTCCAGAAATCAGTAGGATTGAACGGGGTTGGTACAAAAGCAGTCAACGCCCTTTCGGCCTTTTTCCGGGTTCAGTCAGTACGGGATGGTCAGGCTAAGTGGGCTGAATTTTCGAAGGGCGAACTTGTGCGTCAGTCCAAAGGTACCATTGAAACCAAGGAACGGAACGGAACACACGTGGTGTTTGAACCGGATAATACGGTATTTAAAAATTACCACTTCATTCCGCAGTATCTGGAAAACCAGATCTGGAACTATGCGTACCTAAATGCTGGGCTTACGATTCAGTTTAACGGCCAAAAGTACATAGCCCAGCGGGGTCTGCTGGATTTGCTCGAACGTAAGACGGATCCCGATAGTATCCGTTATCCCATCATCCACCTGAAAGGAAATGATATTGAGATTGCCATGACGCACGGCAATCAGTATGGCGAGGAATACTACTCGTTCGTGAACGGTCAGAATACGACTATGGGGGGTACGCACCTGGCGGCTTTCAAAGAGGCCGTAGTCAAGACAGCCCGCGAATTTTTCAAGAAAGATTACGCACCCGAAGATATCCGGGCCAGTATCTCCGCGGCCGTCTCCCTGCGGGTACAGGAACCCGTATTCGAATCGCAGACGAAGACGAAACTAGGTTCGACGAATATGTCGCCAGATACTAGCTCGCCAACCGTACGCGGACATATCGTTGACTTTTTGAAAACGGAATTAGACAACTTCCTCCATAAAAATCCGGCGGTTGCTGAGGCGATGAAAAAACGCATCGAGCAGTCGGAACGGGAACGGAAGGAAATTGCCGGAATCAAAAAGCTGGCAAATGACCGGGCTAAAAAAGCCAGCGTTCATAACAAGAAACTACGCGACTGCCGCATTCACCTGCCGGATGCCAAAGCCGAAGATCGTCTGGAAACGACCCTGTTCATTACGGAGGGAGATTCAGCATCGGGTTCCATTACGAAGTCCCGAAATGTACAGACGCAGGCCGTATTCAGTCTTCGCGGAAAGCCGCTGAACTGCTTCGGACTGACCAAGAAGATTGTGTACGAAAACGAAGAGTTTAACCTGCTGCAACACGCGTTGGACATTGAAGCCGGTCTGGATACGCTTCGATTCAACCGAATCGTCATTGCTACCGATGCCGACGTGGATGGAATGCACATCCGTTTGTTGCTACTGACGTTCTTCCTGCAATTCTTCCCTGACATTGTACGGAATGGTCACCTGTACATTTTGGAAACGCCCCTGTTCCGGGTACGAAATCCGAAAAAGCACGAGGATACCATTTACTGTTACTCGGAAGAGGAGAAGCAGAAAGCGATAGCCCGGCTTTCTACGAATGGACGTAAAGTGGAGATCACCCGATTTAAAGGCCTGGGTGAAATTTCTCCCGATGAATTTGGAAAGTTCATTGGTGAAGACATGCGTTTGGAACCGGTGATCCTGGAAAAAGAATCGACGATTCCGAAGTTGTTAAGCTATTACATGGGCAAAAACACGCCCGACCGTCAGCGGTTTATCATTGACAACCTCATTATCGAAAAAGATGATGTTGAGGAAATATTGGAAGTAGCCTAACCGACGTTCAACGCCTGATGAGAACCTCCTCATCAGCGTTTTTGTTTTTCCAAAACAAACCGCATTCCATTCCAGTTTAGTAGCCAGCATGAACGAGCTAAAATTCGCGGAGATTGGTACCAGGAACGGGCCGAAGCAGAGTCTTTATACTCAGCAGGTCATTAAAAAACTGATAATTATTTTTTAATGGGATGACTTTGTGGCACCCCTCCAACAATTGATCCCGTTTATCTTTGCGAAAACCAAATCCAATCTGTCATGGACAATGCATTAGCTACAGAACCCAAGCTTATGGACCTGGACACCTTTCGGTCAGAAATGGACACCAAGGGCTGGGTGATTTTTAATGAAGTACTGGAAGATGACTTCCGTGAAGAACTCATCAAGGCTCAGGATATAGCGACGGAAGAGTGCCGTCAGATTCAGATTAAAAATGGCGTTGTAAACCGCACGGCCGGAACCTCGCACCACTTGGTAGTTTTTGAAGGTGCGTTCATGAAGTTCCTCGAGCAGATGCCTCTGCACGAGTACATGACGGCCTATTTCGATAACGGTCCATACATCCTCAACTCGTTCGGGGGCGTTATGAACTTCAAGGCCGAAACCTCTTCCTACGTAGGAAATGTACACCGCGACATTCGTACCTGGAGCGGTGATTTGCATCTGATGCTGAATATGCTGGTGATGCTCGACGACTTTACGCCCGAAAACGGAGCGACCTGGTTCATGAGTGGTTCCCACAAATACGCCGAAAAGCCTTCGGACGAACAATTTTTCGCCGTAGCTGAACAGGCGGTAGCGAAAAAGGGTAGTATCGTTTTGTTCAACTCGAACGTATGGCACGCCGCTGGTACCAACCAGACCGATCAGATTCGTCGTGGTTTGACGCCGATGTTTACCAAGCCTTTCTTCAAACCTCAGTTTGACTACTCACGCTACTTCGGTTACGAGCGTACGGCTACTTTCTCACCGCTGGTGAAACAGTTGCTGGGCTATAACTCCCGCGTACCTGCCGACCTAGATGAGTGGTATCAGGTACCAGAAAAACGCTTATATATTCCGGGACAAGGTTAATTGCATTAAATTGCAGGCCAATTCAGAAGTGAATTATCCGTAAGCACCTTTTTTGAAAGGACCGACGGATCAACATACGGAAGTAAAATAAACCCAATCCCTTTCCAGCAACTGCTGGAAAGGGTTTCTCATTTAAACAATTCAACCAACGATTATGGATCAGACGCTGCAGGCTGAGTACGAAAACCTGAATAAAATCACTGCCGATTACGACGATTATGAATTTGACCGCCGGATGCGTCATTATATGATGCGTACCCTGGAACCATTCATGCGGGAAGGAAAGGCCTTGGAATTGGGTTGCATGTACGGCGAGTTTACCAGCATTCTTGCCAAGCGTTTCGATGATCTGACGGTAGTAGACGCCGCTGAGGAGTTTCTGGCAATTACCAAAGGTCGGGTAGGCGATAAAGTAAAGTTCATCAACGGACTTTTTGAAACGTTTGAATCGGACGAAAAGTACGATGCCATTTTTATTATGCACGTACTGGAACACCTGATTAATCCGGTTGAAATTATGGCTCGCGTACGTCAGTTCCTGACCCCAACGGGGCGTCTGTACCTGATTGTACCTAACGCCAACGCAGGCTCTCGCCAGATTGCCGTGAAAATGGGCTTTCTGACGCACAATGCCGCTCTGACGCCCGCTGACGTAAAGCACGGTCACCGCATTACGTATTCCCTCGATACCCTTGAAAAAGATGTACTGGAAGCGGGCTTGAGCGTCGTGCACCGGGGTGGTATCTTCTTCAAAGGTCTGGCAAACTTCCAATTGGATAAAGCCCTTGAAGCGGGTATCATCGACGATAAATACATGGAAGGCTGTTTCCAACTGGGTATGGTATATCCGGATCTGTGCAGCAGTGTGTACGTAGTGGCTGAAAATAAATAATGATTCAGTTCAGAGAAATCATCATCGAAGACGTTCCGTCCATCAATCGCTGGCGAAATGATCCGGAGGTAATGCAGTATCTAACAAACCAGTTTCGGTACATTGGCCTGGAGGCTGACCGGAACTGGTTTGCTTATTATCAGCAACACCGTGATCAGGCCGTGCGATTGGCCATTGTGGACGACGCCATGCTGATAGGTACCGTTCAGTTAACCCAAATAGACCGAGTTAACCAGCAGGCGGAGTATAGCATTATGATTGGTGAAAAAATCATCAGTCGAAAGGCATCGGACGCTTAGCTACGGAGGAGATCCTTCGTCATGGATTCAATGATTTGAATTTGCATCGGATCTATCTGACCGTACTCCCCGAGAATGATCGGGCCATTCGCTTGTACGAATCTTTCGGTTTTCAGCAGGAAGGTCTGTACCGCAAGGCCCTGTTCAAGAATGGTCAGTTTACGGATGTGATGGGTATGAGCCTTCTTCGCAATGAGTTTCAGAGTCGCTGATTCTGTTCACTCATGACTTTTTTTCTATGAAGCCCAAGCTTAGTGTTTATTGCATTACCTACAACCACGGCCCTTTTATTGCGGAGGCCCTGGATAGTTTTTTAGCTCAGAAAACCAACTTTGAGTTTGAAATCGTGGTGGGCGATGACGCCTCCAAAGACAATACACAGGAGGTATTAAAGGAATATCAGCAACGCTATCCGGATAAAATCCGGCTGTTACTGAATCAAACCAATCGCGGAGCGATCTACAATTTTATTGATACGTACGATGCCTGTCAGGGCGAATACCTGGCTTTGTGCGAAGGAGACGATTTCTGGATTAACCCACTGAAGCTACAGAAACAGGTAGATTTTCTGGATCAGCACCCGGAGTTTTCGATGAGTTTCCACAACGCGGAAGTTCGTTATCAGGATGGCAGTGCCCCGGCGTATCTGCTCAACGACCATACGCAGAAGAAAGTGGTAACGGTCGATGATCTCATCGGAAACAAGGAGACCTGGTTTATGGCTACGGCCAGTATCGTACTGCGGAAAACCTTTTTGCCCAAACTGCCCGCCTGGATGGTGGAATCGAAGAGTGGAGATATTCCACTGAATATTCTGATGACGCAACGCGGCCCGGCTGGTTATATGGATGAAGTGATGTCCGTATACCGCAAGCATAGCGGAGGGCAAAGCAATACCGATCACCGTTGGGAAGCCCACTTTTTGTTGAACCGGATTAATATGTATGAACATCTGGACCGCGAAACCGGCTACCAGTTTTCGGAACGGTTTAAGAAAACGATGGCCGAATTTTACTGGTTATTGCCCGATACCGTAGATTTCGAGTCAAAGTTCTGGCCGCGGTTACGCTATACGATGCGAGCGGTAAAGTACGATCCGGCAACGTATCGGAAACCATGGACGAATTTGTTCAAGGAAAAAATCCTAACGAAACGGCAGCTCGACATTTCCCGGAAGCTACGTGGCTTGAAGTAAGACCGAATAAACCCTCATGTACTGTGACTTTAGAAGAATTACGGAATCAGATTGATGCCATCGACAATCAGTTGCTGGTTCTGATGAATGCCCGGATGAACGTTGTGCAGCAGGTTGGTGAACTCAAACGATCATCGCAGGCCCTGATTTACCGCCCCGAGCGGGAGAAGGCTATTGTAGACCGGCTGGCCCATCAATCCGATGGCTTGCTGCGTTCGGATGCCATCGAAGCCATTTTTCAGGAAATTTTTGCCGTTGCTCGTAATATCGAATTGCCCGAGCGAATTGCGTACCTGGGGCCCGAAGGAAGTTTTACCCACCAGGCCGCCGAATCCCGGTTCGGGGCCATGAGTGAGTATGACGCTTTGCCCACAATTCGATCCGTATTCGAATCCGTAGAGACGGGACGGGCGAAATTTGGCATTGTTCCCATTGAAAACAACCAGGAAGGCTTAGTCTTCGAAACCGTTGATAACCTCAACGAAAAAGACGTGCGTATTGCGGCGGAAATCGTTAAGCCGATTCACTTTGCATTCGCTACGAAGGCCGAAAAGCTGAGCGAAATTCAGCGGATTTATTCCAAGGATATTGGGTTCCGGCAGTGTAAGCGATTCCTGGATGACTATTTCAGCGGGTATTCAGTAGAGATTATCCCGGTGGAATCAACATCCAAAGCTGCCAAAATGGCATCGGAGGATCCTTACGCCGCTGCGATCTGCTCGGACATTGCCGGAAAGATTTATGGCGTACCCGTTTTGTTTAATAACATCCAGGATTCTATTGTTAACCGTACCCGTTTTTTGATTCTGGCCAAAGAATTCGATACCATGCCTTCGGGAAATGATAAAACGACGGTAATTGTACAGTTTCCGAATTCGGATAAATCGGGTACGCTTTCGCGATTCCTGCGGGAGTTTGAGGTGTACGACATCAACCTAACGAAACTGGCGAGTCATCCCAGTCGGCAGGGTGATCGGTTTGGCTTCTGGTTCCTGATGGAATTTGAAGGACACGCGAAAGACGACAAAGTGCAAAAGATTTTTCGGCAGATTCAATCCGAAATCAAGTGGCTGGGTAGCTACGTAAAGCTGGTAGATTAGCAGACCCAAGCCATTCAATAATAACAAAAAAGCAAATCGCCCGAACGTTCCTAACGTTCGGGCGATTTGCTTTGAAATCTGAATGTAAAGACAGCGGTAAGACGTCGTCTTTTAACCCTTACTTGGTATAGGAATGGCTGTGCAAAATCGCCAGCGAATCAACCTTATCCTGTCCGATTTGGGTGATAAGGGGTTCCAGGCCTTCGTATTTCACCTGCCCCCGTAACCAGGCTACGAATTCAAGCGTGAGCTTTTCCCCGTAAATTTCCTGATCAAAATCGAAGATATTCACCTCAATGGTTCGAATCGTTCCTTCTACGGTTGGATTCGTACCGATGCTGAGCATGCCGCCGTACCAGTCGTTTCGCCAGCGTACGCGAACGGCATATACGCCATCCGCGGGTACTAATTTGTAGGATTCAGGTAATTCCAGGTTGGCCGTAGGGTAGCCCAGTTGCCGACCCAGCTGCCGGCCTTTGACAACCGTACCACTCAGCGTATAGGGACGGCCCAGGAAGTTGGCGGCGGTACCTACGTCGCCCGAAAGTAAGGCCTGTCGAATGCGAGTTGAACTAACGGCCAGATGCTCCACATCCTGGCTAGGAATTTCTTCGACCGTAAATCCGTATTCATGAGCGTGAGCCTGTAAGTAGTCGAAACCCCCTTCGCGATTCCGCCCAAAACGGTGGTCGTACCCAATGACGAGGCGTTTGGTACCGATGGTAGCAATAAGGATGTTACGAATGAATTCGTCCGAGGTGAGTAGCGAAAAATCCCGATTAAAGGGAATCACGACTAAGTGATCGATACCCGATGCCGCCAGCGATTCAATCTTCTCTTCGAGCGTATTCAGCAATTTCAGATCGGCACTGTCGGCCGCAACGACCGTACGGGGATGGGGCCAAAACGTAAGGACCACCGATTCACCCTGCGACTGTCGGGCTGATTCAATCAACCGCTGTAATATTTTCTGATGGCCTAGATGCACGCCATCGAATGTCCCACTTGTCACTACGGCGTTCGAAAGTCTCCGAAAGTGCTCAATGCCATGATGTACTTGCATAGATTTTAAAGGGGTCTGATGCGGGGTTCGTACAGCGTGCTACCGGGGCGGTGTGTCTCCACGAACTGCTCGAGGGAGACCGCGTCCGCGACGTTGAAATCCCCAATGCGGGTACGACGCAGACTTTTTAAATACGCTCCAGACTGACAGCGTACGCCGAAATCCCGGACCAGACTACGGATATACGTGCCTTTGGAACAGACAATCCGAAAATCCAGTTCAGGAAATCGGCTCTGATCAATCTCAAAGGTCGATACAGTAATAATTTTGGATTTAATTTCTGCTTCCTGTCCGCTACGAGCCAGCTCATAGGCTCGCTTCCCATCCACCTTAACCGCTGAAAAAATTGGAGGGGTTTGGGAAATGGCTCCGGTCAATGCCTGCCGGGCCGATTCCAGGATCTGGGCTGTAATGTGTTCGATGGGATATTCCGCGTCGAATGGCGTTTCCAAATCCACCGAAGGCGTCGTTTTACCCAGCACAAACGTACCCGTATATTCTTTTTCGGCCGCCTGATAACTTTCAATCTGCTTGGTCATCTTTCCGGTACAGCAGATCAGCAGGCCCGTAGCCAGGGGATCGAGTGTACCGGCGTGACCAATTTTCTTGTATTGGGCTGCCCACTTCAGCTTCTTTACCACCGCAAAGGAAGTCCAGCCCAGAGGCTTATCAATCAATAGGACTTCGCCGGGATCAGCAACCGGTTCTGTTGTTTCATTCGTCATTGTTACACTACTTCCATTTGCATACCGCTCAGCAGTAAGCCAATGATGATTAATCCCATAATGATTCGGTACCAGCCGAAAACTTTAAAGCCGTACTTCGTTAAAAAGCTAATGAAAAAGCGAATGGCCAGCATGGCGACGATAAACGCAACCACATTTCCGATGGCAAATAGCTTCCATTGTTCGGTGGTCAGCGTGTTGCCATCCATAAAGTAATCCAGCATTTTCTTACCGGTGGCGGCAAACATGGTAGGTACTGCCAGAAAGAACGAAAATTCAGCGGCGGCTTTCCGACTAATGCCCTGACTCATACCGCCCACGATGGAAGCTCCTGAACGGGATACGCCGGGAATCATGGCGATACACTGGAAAAGACCAATTTTAAAGGCATTCCAAAGGTCAATATCTTCCGAATCATCGATGCGGGGCCGATCAAACCATTTGTCCACGAACAGCAGAATGATCCCACCAATGAGTAATGAAACGGCTACCCCCATGGCACTTTCCAGCAGACTGTCAATGACATCACTAAGTAAAAGTCCAAATACGGCTGCCGGAATAAAGGCGACGAAAAGCTTGATATAAAATTGAATACTCCGGAAAAAACGCTTGATATATAACACCAGTACCGATAAAATGGCCCCGAACTGAATGGCAACGGTAAAGAGTTTCACGAACGGTTCTGA
Source organism: Siphonobacter sp. BAB-5385 (assembly GCF_002261125.1). Lineage (NCBI taxonomy): Bacteria > Pseudomonadati > Bacteroidota > Cytophagia > Cytophagales > Cytophagaceae > Siphonobacter > Siphonobacter sp. BAB-5385. Next base: position 91,555 of record NZ_NMPS01000252.1, read on the forward strand.
AGCAATTCCGGCGAAGGAAGAGTACAGAATCATGTGTCCGGTTGAAGAAATGGGAAGAAATTCAGTAAGACCTTCAATAATGGCCAGAATAATGGCGTGAAGAATGGACATGAACAGGTTGATTGATGGGAAAGGGCGGAAAGATACTAAAGAAAAGTACTAGGAACACGGGGCTCCTAGTACCGAAAAGTTAATTCTAAGAAAAACTTAAGCTTTAGGTTTCTGCAGAATAGCGTAAAACTCAATGATATAACCCACCACTACGACCAGCGGTCCGAGGGTCAGGCCCATAAAACCAAAACCAAAAGGCTCTTTATCCATATTCATAATCAAAAAGCCGACCAGAATGGTCACTACGCCAATGATCATCCACAGGTAATTGCTCCGTTGAAAAGGCATGGCCTGAGCAGGAGCGGGGCTTACGGGCGTAGCGGGAGTCGTGTAAGGATTCACACTGGGAGCTACTTTCGTTTCTGTTGCCATAAGTTAAAATTAGTTATGAGCCACACGGGCCAGACGTATGAAAAATCACTCAATACAACCGATCTATGGAAGAACGTAAATACCGTTCCACCGATTGAAAGGTACTGATAAATCCAATGAGCATTCCTATGAAGGCTAGTGATACGGCTAAGGTAGCTAGCTTTTTCCAGTCACCCAGAAGTAAGTAAATGCCATCAATGTATTTGAAACCCAGATTGACGATGACCGCCAGTAAGCCGCAGGCAAAAAGGGCACTTAATAGCCCCTGAACAATACCCCGGTACAAAAAAGGCTTCCGAATAAATCCGTTTGTCGCCCCAACCAACTGCATACTGCGAATGGTAAATCGCTGGGAATACAGGGCTAATTTAATGGTATTATTCACTAGTACTACAATGATAATCAGCAATAAAACCACAAAAACGGAAAGTACGAGGTAGATTTTGGTGATGTTTTTATTCACATCTTCAACAAAGTTCTCTACGTACGTCGCTTCAAATACCCCCGGAATTTTCTGAAGGTCCTGCTTGATTTGTTTCAGTCCAGCTTCAGAAAAGTAATCTTCCTGGATTTTGATAAAAACGCCGTCCCGTAATGGGTTTTCACCGAGGAAATCTTTGAAGTTTTCACCCGTATCTTTAATAAACTTTTCGGCGGCTTCTTCCTTGGATACGTACGTTACCTGAGGTTTTCCCTCGCGGGTGGCTACGTAAGGCTTTGCTACGATGGTTCGCCGAATTTGTTCCGCCTGATCATTGGTCAGATCCTTGTTCAGGTATACCTGAACTTCGATATTCTGTTTGACTACCTCTGACAACTTTCGTCCCATCACCGTCAATAAACCACATAAACCCATTAGAAATAGGGCAATCGTGAGACTGACAGTAACGGTCAGATTGGGTAAGTATTTCTTTCGTCGTTGAGTAGTGGCCATACGAAACAATCAGTACAAAAATAGAGCTTTCCGAATACGAAGAGCAGCGAAACAGAGAATTTAAGGGATTTTAACGGAACCCGCGAAGCGTAAAGAACGAATACTTTACTGCTCTTAGTTACGCCGACTGATTTCATCCCGAATCTGAGCGGCTTTTTCGTACTCCTCATTGCTAAGAGCCTGATCAAGCATACGCTGCAAATCTTCCATGGAATTATCCTTCAGTTGATCGGGGAAGGGTTTGGATTTGCTGCTACCGGTACTGGAAGGAGCCGCTGATTCAGAAGAACGTTCGCTGCTACTGCCTTCGTTGGCCACAATGCCCGCTTCTGACAGTAAGTTCTCGAAGGTATAAATAGGAACGTTGAATCGCAGGCCAATGGCAATGGCATCCGAAGGGCGGGCGTCGATTACGCGTTCTTTCAGTCCATCGGTGCAAACAATCTGAGCAAAGAAAATACCTTCCCGCAAATCCGAAATGACAATTTCCGTGACTTTATAGTGAAAGCCCTGAGCAAACGACTTGAACAAATCGTGCGTCATGGGTCGGTTAGGCGTAATTTTCTCAATTTCTATGGCGATCGCCTGAGCTTCAAACATACCGATGATGATGGGTAATCGGCGGTTTCCGAATTCTTCGCCCAATATCAACGCAAATGATCCGGTCTGTGACTGACTCGGAGAAAGACCTAAAATCTCTAACTTGATTTTTTCCACTGGTATACGACCTCTATTTAGAAAGGTAGGCAAAAGTAAGAAGACCCGTCGAGTTTTGGAAACCGGACGAGCCTTATTACCCGACAAAGCCCTAAAAGGACTACCAGAATGCTAACGAAAAGACTATACCAATTGTTCTCGGGCCGCTTTTGTCAGGCGGGGGAGTATGTCAAAAACGTCACCCACGATGCCATAATCGGCAGCTTTGAAGAAAGGGGCTTCCGGATCCTTATTAATCACGACAATTACTTTCGAACCATTGACCCCGGCCAGGTGCTGAATGGCTCCGGAAATACCACAGGCAATGTAGACGTTCGGGCTGACTTTCAGGCCCGTTTGCCCAATATGCTCGTGGTGCGGTCGCCAGTCCAGGTCAGATACGGGTTTGGAACAGCCGGTTGCCGCGTGCAAAGCTTCGGCTAGTTCTTCGAGGGGTTTCCAATGCTCGGGTCCTTTCATCCCCCGACCGCCCGAAACAATAATGTCCGCATCCGAAAGCGAAATCTCGCCGGTCGCCTTTTCGGTTTGAATGACTTTAGCTACAAAATCAGTTTCCGGAATCGAAGGGCTAAAACTTTCGACGCTGGCCGTAGCCTGACTTAATTCGGGGGAAACGACATTTTTCTTAAGCGTCAGGATTTTTCGGCCCTCCCGCATTTCAGTAATAGCAAAAGCTTTCCCGGTGTAAATGCTATGTTTTACCCGGAATCCATTACTTGTGTCGGGCAATTCAGTAACGTTCGATACCAGGCCCGCTTTGAGTTTACCCGCCGAACGGGCCGCCAGCGTATCTCCTAACGACGATTTGGCAATGACAATGACGGCCGCCTGTTCGGCCTCGACGGCAGCGGCCAGTATACTGGCATACGCCAGGGCATTCGCTGCATTGAACTTTTCATCGCTGACGTGCAGCACTTTCGTGACGCCATACTGACCCAGCGAAGCTAAGTCTGCTGACGTGGTACCAATGACCAGAGCCGTAGCTGAGGTCTGGAGTTCTTGGGCTACGTTAGCCCCGTAGTATAACGCTTCCAGGGAGGCCACTTTAACCTCGCCCTGATCTAATTCAGCAAAAATGAGGACGGACATAGGGAGGAATGTTTAGCGTTTGGGAGTAGGTTTAGTTGATTGTTGTTGGTTTTTAGTTGTTGGTGGATAACTATTCGGGTATTAAGTTGTGGCGAGTAGGTTTTTCCTGGTCTTGCAACCCGTTCAACCTAACATCACTGATAAATACTAGCATCTGAACCAGACACTCCCAACAACCGATCAACCAACAACCAATAACAATCAACCCGAAAAACCATTACAGCACCTTCGCTTCCGTGCGAAGTAAGGTAATGAGCGTTTCGGCTTCTGCCGCCGGAATCATTTTTACGGCTCCTTTGGCTGGGGGCAGTTCGAAACGGGTGGCCTGCGTCAGGGAATCCTGACCCGTGGGTTCCACTACGTTGAGGGGTTTGGTACGGGCCGTCATAATGCCCCGCATATTGGGGATTTTCCACTCGGCAATGGGTTCCTGACAACCGAGTACTAGCGGCAGGGGGGCTTCCAGAAGTTCTTTACCGCCTTCAATCTCGCGGGTAAGCTGGACGGTATGGCCCGTGATCTCCAGTTTCATGACGGGCGAATAGGAGGGCAAACCCAGCATTTCGCCGACAATGCCGTGTACCTGACCACCGTTGAAATCAATGGATTCGCGACCCATGAGAATCAGGTCATAGGATTCACGCTGGGCGATGGCGGCAATTTGTTCGGCCACAAAATACGCGTCCCGGGGTTCGGCGTTTACGCGGATGGCATCGTCGGCTCCAACCGCGAGAGCCTTCCGAATGATGGGTTCGCCGTCGGCATCGCCTACGTTAAGTACGGTTACCGTACCGCCTAGTTGTTCTTTTAAATCAACGGCCCGGCTCAGAGCGTAATCGTCGTAAGGTCCGGCAATAAATTGAACGCCGGTTTTATTCAGCTTGGTGTCACCGTCGGTGAACGATATTTTCGCTGTCGTATCCGGAACGATACTGAGACAAACCAGAATTTTCATAGCTTATTTGTAATAAAAGAGGTTTTGATAGGAAACAAACACGATTCTATCGAATGCGAAGTTAAAATTGTTTTTGAATAAACGTATGCAAGCATACTAATTTATAAGAAAGATTGTATGAATAGACTCGAACAATTACTGGCGTTTTGTGAAGAAGAACCGAATGATCCCTTTAACTGGTATGCCTTAACGCTCGAATACCAGAAGTCCGATCCTCAGAAAGCAGGCGAGGGGTACGATAAATTAGTACAGGATTTCCCCGGATACGTGCCTACGTATTATCACGCGGGGCAATTCTGGGCCGAGGCGGGTGAGGAAGAGAAAGCCAAAGCGATTTATGAAGCAGGCATCCATCAGGCCGAGCAGGCGAAAGACTTTCACGCCTTACGCGAACTGAAAGGAGCCCTGCAACGCTGGATGGATGAGTGGGAAATGTGATTTTAGTTGTTGGTTGATGGTTTTTAGTTGTTGGTGAATGGTCTTGTACCGATAGGAATGGTTGGCTATTTGTAGGGGGGCTATTTAGGCTTGCAATGAATACTAACGCCTACCGACCTCTCCCTACAAACAACCAACACCTATAAACCATCAACTAAACCGAAGGATACTGCCACTGCCCCCGGTAATCGCGGCGGAGTAGTTTATTGGCTTCATCATCGTTGAGGACGAGTTCTTTCTGGCCGTCCCAATTGATACTGCGACCGAGTTTATAGGACAGCATACCGAGCAGGGCCATATTAGTGGAGCGATGCCCGATTTCGATGTCACAAACGGGGCGTTTACCCGTTGAAATACAATCAAGGAAATTACGCCAGAGTCCGGCGATATTCTGCTGATCGGGTAAATCGAGGGAAGGGTCCTGATGGATGACGGGTTTGTTTTTGTTCGATGGATAAAACGTCCACCCGTCCGTCCAGCCCATGTGGAAGGTACCTTCCGTTCCGTAGAAATAGCAGCCCACATTGGCTTTTTCGGCTTCGTTACCGGCAAACAGGCGGTGTTCCCATTCCACCGTAAAATCATCAAATTTCCAGACGGCTACCTGATGGTCGGGAGCATTGGTGTCGTCGCGACGAATGGCCCGGCCACCCGTCGAGTACACCTGTTTCGGAAAGGGATCTTCGCTCCACCACAGAATCTGGTCGAGCCAGTGGATACCCCAGTCGCCCAATTGCCCGTTGGCGTAATCGAGGTGTAACCGGAAACCTTTCGGATGCATACTGGCGTGATACTCGCCGAGCGGAGCGGGTCCGCACCAGAAATCCCAGTCGAGTTCTTTCGGCGGCTCCTGGGCGGGCGTTTTCTCGCCGGGGCCACCGCCGTAGTGGACGAAGGCCCGTACCATGCCCACCTTGCCGGCCTTACCGGATTTCAGAAAATCCATTCCGGAAACGTTGTGGGGCGAAACCCGCCGGTGCGTACCGACCTGTACGACGCGGTTGTGCTTGCGGGCGGCATTGACCATTGCCCGGCCCTCCATTAGCGTATGTCCGATGGGTTTCTCGACGTACACGTGAGCCCCGGATTCGATCGCCGCAATACAGCACAGCGGATGCCAGTGGTCAGGGGTGGCGACAATCACAATTTCTGGTTTTTCCTTGGCCAGCATTTCGCGGTAATCGCGGTAGACCTTGGGCTGATCGCTGGTCAGTTTGCTGAGTTCCTGCTGGGCGGATTTGATCTGACGTGTATCGACATCGCAAAGGGCTACCACTTTCGACTGCCCTGCCTGAACGGCACAACGCAGAATATTCATTCCCCACCAGCCCGAGCCGATCAGAGCGGTCTTGTACTTTTCGGTACGGATAAAGGACGAAAGCAGGGGCGTAGCCGAGAAGGCCAGGGAAGCTTTGGACGTGCTTTCCAGAAAAGTTCTTCGGTTCATAGAGGCTAGAGATATAAGACGAAAGCCCGAGGCTTTGAGTCAAATATACGCAGAGTGTTTGGATGAGGGAGTTCCTTGCTGCTTTTTAAGCCTCTATACGAGGTATTACCGTACCTTATATACAGCCGTTTTCTTGAAACCTTTGAAGTAAATAGATGAATCCGCAGGCAGATCCATCGAAATGAGCCATCGATGGAGACCTTGCTTTTGGCCGGTGATGGTGCCAGACTGAACCCGGTATCCATAGGGACCATTAAACCCACCATTCCAACCTGAAGTAACGTTGGCAGTTTTTAATTCACGGACGGTACTATAACGAAAGGACAGAAGACTCGGATCAAATTCAAAAGCAATAACCGGAGAACCACAATCGGGGCAATTTCTTAAGTCCCGATCGTCAGCGTTGTAATACGCTACGTAGGTAGAAGCTTTCTCAAGGATAAAAAACGAGCCACCCCGGAGGGTATCGGGCCCCCAAAGATCGATGTAATGATTAGAAAATATAGTATACGTTTCTTTAGGCAAATTCTCCTTGGATTGACAACCCAGAAACAGGATAGATGAGATCAGTAGTCCGAACCAGTTCTTCATACGTAAAAAGGTTTGTGTGGTTGAGTACATGAGTCTGGCTTAAAGTCTGTCCCTTTAAAAGCTTGCGTGAGCGTTTTTAACGTATAGGCGAGCTTCATGTATTACAGAACTTTTCCAGTCTACAAAAGACCCCATCCAAACCACTGGCGTTGGAATGACAAAACTTTAATTTCTGCAACTCAGTCCATCTGTTCAATCAACCGTTTGAAAAGCTGACTCAAATGCGGTTCCGCTTTCGCCGCGGCGGCCAGTATTTCGGAGAGTTTAGCTTCTTTCAACGTTTCAGGAATACACAAATCCGTGATTACGGAGCAGGCGAACACCCGCATGCCCATCTGTCGGGCCACCAGTACTTCGGGTACGGTACTCATGCCCACGGCGTCCGACCCCAGTTGACGCAACAGACGATACTCGGCTTTACTTTCCAGTTGCGGTCCCTGTACGCTGGTGTAGACGCCCGTATGCGGCGGCAGACCCAGTTCTTCGAGAATCGTTTTCGCCTGCTGAATCCACGCGGCATCGTAAGGAGCACTCATATCCGGGAAACGGGGACCGAACTCCGGTGGGTTGAAGCCCCGCAACGGACTCTCGGGTAGAAACAGAGCAACGTGGTCGTCGATGATCATCAGATCGCTGGTACGGAAGGCCGGGTTCAAGCCACCCGCCGCATTGGAAACGAACAAATGCCGAATGCCCAGGGCGTGCATCACACGAACCGGAAAGGTCACCTGCTGCATGGAATATCCTTCGTAGTAGTGAAAGCGTCCCTGTAAACAAATGACTGACTGGCCCGCCAGCGTACCCAATAAAAGCTTACCCGAATGAGACTCGACAGTGGATAAAGGAAAGTGCGGAATCTGATCATAAGGGATCGCTCCCAGAATCTGTACTTCACTGGCCAAATGACCCAGACCCGTGCCTAAAATGATTCCTATCGTAGGTTGAAAATCAGGGAATTGATTGCGGATGGCCTGACTGGCCTCCTGAATGGCTTTGAGCGTCATGGAATGGAGTAAAGGGTTTCTGCGAAGATACTACGAGGCCTGACTAAAAAAACTTGCCCGCATTTTATCTCTTATTTTTACTCGAACCCCATAAAATCAACTCATCTTTGCGTCGTTTTTAATTACACTTTTTACCCATTCATGATGCCACGTACCAGAGGGATGCGTAACAATCGCCTTGTTTTTCTTTTGTTTTTAATCGGAATCGGTCTGGTTCTGAGGTATTGTAATAAGCCGCATCCGCTCGAAATGATCAAGGCGGATTTATACGAGCTGGTCGGTATCAAGAAACCCAGACGTTCTGCTACGGCTGAGTCAAACGAAGAAAGAGCCGATCGTCGGAAACGCTCGTCGGATGAGTCGTATGATTCAGAAGCCAGCGACAGTCAGGAGAATACGGGTTCGGCTTCTACTTCTTTGGGAAGCCTGGAGGATTACCTGCCCGCTTACGACAAAAACGCCCAGATCATTCGCCGGAGAGGATACATTCTTGACTACGAGGAACCATACGAGCAAGCGGCGTGGGTGGTTCATTTTCTGTTGAATAAGAAAGGAAATGCCCGCCGGGCGGATAGTTTTCAGCCCGATCCGCTGGTAGAAACGAAAACGGCTTTACCAAACGATTACACCAATACGGGTTACGATCGCGGGCACCTGGCTCCGGCGGGTGATTTCAACTACGATCAAAAGCTGAAAAATGAAAGCTTCTACATGAGTAATATGTCGCCGCAGGCCCATGATTTCAATACGGGCATCTGGAGCCATATCGAGCAACGGGTACGCAGCTGGACCAAAAAACGCGGAGATCTGGTCATTGTAACGGGACCCGTACTACGCAAAGGATTGCCGACTATTGGCAAGAGTACCGACATCGCCGTACCCGAATATTACTACAAGCTCATTTATGACCCCAATCGACAGGAAGCTATTGCGTTTCTGATCGGGAATAAAGGTTGGGTAAATGTTAATATGCAGGATTTTACCACCTCTATTGATGAAGTGGAAAAGAAAACGGGGATCGATTTCTTCGCAAAATTACCCAAGGCACAACAGGCCAAATTCGAAGCCCAGCACGATGTGAAAGCCTGGTTTGGTCGGGAAAAATAGGAGGGAAGGAATGGAACAAAAAAAGGTACGGACTCGCATCCGTACCTTTTTTTGTGCCAGGCGACTAGGTTTTCATCTTTTTCTTCTTGGCTGCCGGGAACAGAATATTATTCAAAATGAGGCGATAGCCGGGTGAAGTCGGATGGAGGTTCAGGTCCGTGGGTTCTTCGCCCACTTCGTGCCGGTAATCTTCCGGATCGTGACCGCCGTAAAAGGTCCAGAAACCCTTGCCGTATGTACCGTGAATGTAGCGAGCTTCGCCAACCGAACGATTTTCACCCAGGACCTGTACTTCGGGTTTGATGAATTCTTTCTTGAAAGCCGTCGTCTGGCCCATGAATCCTTTGATGGTCGTTTCGTGGTTTTGCGTAAGCATGGTAGGTACGGCGTCCCATTTGGCGGAGAATTGAAACAACTGGAAGTAATCGTTCGATTCCATCAAACGCCGTTCATCGGGCTGACTGTCAATGGTCGAAAACTCAATCTGGTACGGGTCCAGGATCACTTTAAAATCCTTAAATGCGAACGTTTGAGAAAAATCCAGTTTCTGGTTGATGTTCGGATCCGCGGGCGTACCATCATAAAATGCATCCACAAAATCGACTCCATTAGCAGCCAGAGCCACATCGTAGGTATCCGTAGCGTTACACATGGCAAACATATAGCCCCCACCGGATACAAATTCCTGAATCTTTTTGGCAACGTTAAACTTTAGTTGAGGAATCGTTTGTAAGCCGTATTTGCTGGCGGTTTGCTGACCTTCCCGTTTCTGGGTTTGGTAGTAAGGATAGTTTCGGTGTTGCCAGAATTTGCCCATCTGGCCCGTAAAGTCTTCGTGGTGCAGGTGTAGCCAG
>NZ_NMPS01000253.1:0-307 GCF_002261125.1 Siphonobacter sp. BAB-5385
GACGGATACTACCGTTAACTCGACTTCGCAACTCGCGATCCCGACAGGTCTGTATGTGACACTGGTAGATGCTAATGGCCAGGCGGTGAAGACGGTAGCGGTGGGTTCAAACGGAGCTTACGATTTCGGTACGGTAACTCCCGCAACTTATAGCGTGGTACTGCATCAGACTTCGACGGGTTCGACGACTCCGGCTCTGCCGAGTGGTTGGATCAACACGGGTGAGCATTTGGGAACTAACGCGGGTAGTGATGGAACGGTGAACGGTATTTTGCCGAACATCACGGTTGCTACCACGAACGTCACC
>NZ_NMPS01000254.1:0-53839 GCF_002261125.1 Siphonobacter sp. BAB-5385
CGGGGCGGGTTGTCCGTAGCATTTGCTACGGACGTAGAAGTTGGTAGGCTGTGCCTACCGGGCGGGCCGCATCCCGCCACCATCATTACCTCACCTCTTTCTGTAACCATTCGTAGACAGCTTCCAGGAACGTCGGATCAATGTCACCCTTGATGGCGGCGTATTCCTGAGGTAAGCCCGTTTTGGCGGGTAACATCAGGTGATTTAATCCTTCCAGACGTACGATTTTGTACCGTTTATTTCCGGCTTTTTGCAACGCATTTTCAATCCCCTGAAGGTTCATATCGGCGTTCACCTGGACGTCTTTGGTACCATTCAATGCGAGCGTCGGTACCGTCAATTTTTGGAGGGAAGGAACGGGGTCGAAAGTGATGAAGCGACGAAACCATTCCCCGTTATAGTTAGTAACCACCTGTTTGACGTACATCTCTTCTTTGGGGGGAATACCAAAAACGAATAGCTGGTTGGGCGACATTTTCGTGCGTAAAAAACCAATGCGTTCCCGGATCAACCCACTCAGTTGGGCCGTATCCTGTTGCGTAGCAAAGGCAGGGAAGACCTTGTCGAAGTACTCCGTAACGTAGGTTTCAACGACTGTTGAGTCGATTTTTGCCGTATAGAACAAATCACGGTTTTGCTGCCGCATGACTTCCACCATGGATCGACCCGGTGCGGCCATCAGGATGACAAACGCAACGTCTTTTCGCTGAGCCGCCACCCCCGGAGCTACACTGCCGCCTTCACTATGGCCGAGCATACCGATCTTCTTGGGATTGATTTCTTTCCGGGTTTTCAGGTAATCCAGACTCGCTTCCGCATCCTTAATGAAGTTATCAATCGTAGCATTGATGAAGGTTTTATTCATTTTTCCTCCGCCGCGATCGTCGTATCGCAGGACGGCGTACCCGCGACTGCCCAGGTATTCAGCAATGGCTTTGAAAGGTTTATGACTCAGAATCGTTTCATCCCGATCCTGCGGCCCCGAGCCCGTAATGAGAATTAGAGCCGGGAAATTTTTACCCTGATTCGGCAGCGTCAGCGTTCCTTTCAACTGCACGGAATCTTTAGTGTTCCAGTAGCTGACTTCCTCTTCGTGAAAAGGTTTCGTTTCCTGAGCAAAGGCAAGCGTACTCAGGCAAACTAGCAGGGAAGTAAATAACTTCATATGAGAGCCATGAAAGGTTTTAGGAAAGTAATTATTTACGGGATAACTGATAGGAATAAAACATAGGATAAATGAAACCAATCGCGAGCATACCGCCGACAATCAGCATTTTACCTGTAAAATCAACGTACAACATGGGCAGAATACTAACCAGACTGGAAACGACCAACAAGCGTCCTGCCAGCCGATGCGTCTTTCGCCAGATTTCTTCATTCATTAGCGTGTACGGTGTACGAATGCCGATGAAATAATTGGGCTTCAAGCGGATAAAATAGTTGCCTAAGAAAAGGAAGAGAAAGGGAAATAAAAGCAATACATAATCAATCATTTTACCGCCGTCCTGAGCGATAGCAGCCTGAATAATAATGAAGTTCAGAGCGGCCAGAAACACCGTGGACCCCAGGCCTAATTGCTCCGGGGTTTCCTGCGTGTATTTCGTGGATGTTGCCTTGGTTGTATGGCCTTTTTTAATCAAAAGAAAGATACCTATGGAAAAAGCGGCCATGCCAAACTGTAAGCCATAAAAGCCGGATTTGGACGCATAGTTATCCGCCCGGCCCTGGTAGTCGAAATGAATCGGTACGCGGTCCGGCAGTTCAGGAAAGATAAAATTTAGATACAGCAGCGGCAACAGCGAAATAACGATGGCAAGTAAAGTACGGGAGGCTTTCATAAGGTTAGGGTTTGGGTGTACGTAAGTGCATGATCCAGGCGAGTACTTCGTCCAGCACGGTCATGTTGAGCGAATAAATGATGTGCTGTCCTTTTTTCAGGGAGACCACCAGATCGGCCTGTTTGAGTAAATCCAGGTGGTGAGAAATGCTGGGCTTGGTCATATCAAAATGCTCCGCAATCTCACCCGCCGTCAAATCTTTCTCCTGGAGTAGTTCCAGTATTTGTCGCCGCGTGGAATCATTCAGAGCCTTAAATAAAGTATTCATCCGGTAAATAGATAATTAGACAAATATCTAACTATTTCTCAGTAATTAGACAAACGTCTAATTGTTTTTTATAGGGTAAACAAACAAAAAATCCCGGAACCTGATTAGTCCGGGATTTTTTGTTTGAATTGAAAGCAGGTAGGGCTTAGTTCACCATGAATACGGCGTTCGCAAATACCAGCTTGCCCTGATGCCAGAACCCACGGAAGAGGGGGTTGTTGACCAGGTAAACCACCTGACCACGACCTAAATCCTGCGTACCGAACATCAGCGTATTTTCCAGTTTCTTTTTCGCTTCAAAGCCCACGAAACCAGCAACGGCTGGGTTTTTCTGCAGATACCCTACATTCCAGCCGTTCTTCAGGAATCCATACTCACTCGTCGAAAGTACCAGTCCGTGGTAAGGATTCGTTAACCCGTACGCCAGCGGGTGTGTGGTGTCAAGGTTGAATTTGTAAATGGCTCCCGGCGTGTCGGTTGATACGGATTCGCGTTCGCGGTTACCGAATACTTTCAGGTCGCTGGCCGCTTTTCCTTTCTCGTCCTTTTCCTCTTTTTTCGTGATTTCAAAACCATCCTTGCCCGCCAATGATCCAACGGCACCTTCCAGAGCAATCAGTTTACCCCCCGCCTGTACCCAGCTTTTCAACTTGGCCAGACCGGATTCGTTGAGCACCCGTCCGTAATTACCATTCGCCAGAATCAGTACGTCGAAATCGGCCAGCTTGGCACTCGCAAAATCGTTCGTGTGAATCATCGTGGCCGGGTAGTGCAGTTGCTGATCAAAGTAATGCCAAACTTCGCCTACGGCGTAGGGAGAGGTGCCTTCACCCGTCAGAATCGCTACTTTTGGTGCCTTCATCTGTGCTACGTAATTCGAGCCCAAATCCGGACCGTTCGTTACGTAACCCGTAGCCACGGGGATCAGACTGCCCGGCATTTCTTTGGCTTCCTGTTGTAAAATCGTGTCGAACGCGTCACCCAGTCTGGCGTTTTCGCCCCGCGTCAGAATGACCGTACCAATGTCGTATTTCTGACCTTCTACCTCAAACGCCTTCGTAGCTACCCGGGCCCGAACGTTTTTCCGGAACAAATGAGCCAGCAAATGAGCATCTTCCTGCGATTTCCAGCGAAGCAGATACGCGTAGGGTTTCGTCGTAATGCCCGCTGGCGTAGTAGCTGCCGGAGCGGTGGTCGTAAACGGCACTTTTTCTTTCAGAGCAAACGCTTTCAGACCGTAGGCGTAAGGCAGAGCCCACGACGTAATATCGTAAGTAACGGAATCTTCCAGCGTCGTTTTCGGCTCCATCAGAATTTTCAGGAAGGTCGAACGGGGCTGGGCCGTACTAATCACAATATCACCGGCTTCCACGGACGCAGAGGCTGATTTGTCATCCGCAAAACTGTAGGCACCCGAGAAGTTAGCAGACTTGTCTGCGTAACCGTACTGGAAGCCCATGCGTTTAAGGTACGCTGTGAACGCCCGGGCGTTTCCTTCGCTGCCTTTGGTTTTGATTACGTAAGACTTGTACGTTCCAGTTGGGTTATTTTTGGCATTGGTAAAGAACTTAATAAACTCCGACGCCGCTTTATCCGCATTGGCTGAAAGAGCTTCCATCGTTGCCTTACTGGCCGCTACGTGGTGACTGATGCGTTCGTGAAGCGTCAGGGTATCACCGTCTTCCTTCTGAATGGCCAGACCCGCCCGGCCATTTCCGGCCTGTTCGAAGGTCATACCAATAGCCCCGTTGAAAGTCGGGTACGTATCGCCGTAGCTAGGGTAGAACAGGTCAAAGTTCTCGCGGGTAAAGTACAGCCAGCCGTTTTTATCAAAGGTTTTCCGGTTGTAATCACCGATGATCGTCTGAAACTCCCGTTGCCAGGCGGTAACGTCTTGGTGTACAGGTTTGGCTGGGGGCGTAAAGAAATAGGGAGAATTGATGCCCTGCTCGTGGAAATCAGCGAATACGTGCGGCATCCACTGCTGATAAATCGTATTGCGAGCCTGACTTTCTTTCTGTACCATCCAGGCCCAGTCGCGGTTCAGATCAAACATGTAGTGGTTCATCCGTCCGCCCGGCCAGGGTTCCGAGTGCTCCCAGGCACCGGCGTAGGCGTTAGCTACGTTGCCCAGACGCTGGTTGTACCCGTTTACGTAGCGATCGTAGCCATCAGGGTTGACGCAGGGATCGATGATCACGACCGTGTTCTTGAGAACGGCCGTGTTATCGCCTTTCAATAAGTTATACGCCACGATCATGGCTGCTTCTGACGACACGTTTTCGTTGCCGTGAATGTTATAACTCATCCAGGAGACGGGTACCGACTTTCCGGAAGCGGAACCTTCCAGTAAGCCAATCGACTTGAGGTGATTGGTACGGATGGTTTCAAGTTGGGGGAAATTTTCTTCAGACGCGATGATGGCCACTATCAAAGGACGGTTTTCATAGGTGGTGCCGTACTGCTGAAGTTTGACCTGCTTGGGAAACTGCTGAGACAGGTACTCAAAATAATCCAGAACCCGGTAATGGGGGGTACAACGAATGGTACCGGGTTCGTATCCTAAAAATTCTTTGGGAGTCTTCTGAGCCAGAACTGGGTACGCAAAGAGGGTTAGGAGAAAGAAAAGGGAAACTTTTTTCATGCCGATGTTGTGTATTATCCGGAAACTTCAAAATTAGGCGAATTTTCTCCTACTCGGATCGTGGATCGACAAAAGATAGAATTCAAATGCACCTGTCTGGGATTATCGTCGATCAAGTACAGGCCTGAAGCGTTCAGCCAAGTCTGAAAGGGCTAACTGATTTTTTCTTCCATATGCAGTATTTACTAATCCGCCTGTTTTTCGTAATGGGTATGCTGGTTCGTCCACCAGAAACCTATTATTATTTTTTGACAGCTACGAATGATGAAATTCGAACGCCGGGCACGACACGCCTGGTGTACTTAACCACCGTTCGTACTACCGATACGTACATTTCTGCCAGTTTTCTTCGCAATGCTCAGGAAGATTTTGCGGCTCAAATCAATGCGTACCACAAGCATCGTAAACCGGAAAAACAATGGTTTAATACGGAAATACGAACCGGCACGAATGAAGAGGAAGTAGGGGCAGAGCGGGCTGGGATTGTTAAAAATTCTAAAACAGATACCAGGGTCCGGCTCGTGGAGTTTAAGGAATGAAACCTTTATTCCTAAACTATGCCTATGAAACGTGTCGTCTATGTGCTTATGCTTTGTGGCCTGGGTTCTCTGGTGCAAGCCCAGGTGCTGGTCAATGGAGTGGATCTGAATACGCTGAAAGAAGGAACCATGATTAGTATTGAAATCCGTGAACCTTCCATTCTAAGTTCGCTCTCTTCACGGGTCGATTACGGTCAGAAAGATCAGGTTTCGAATCGAAAGATGGCCATTGAAGACCCCGAAACCGGAAAAGCTAAAAAATTCAACTCTTCGATGGAGGTAGTCAATTTTATGATTGACAATGGCTGGGAATACCAGCAGGCGGTGTTTCAGCAACCGAAAACGGTTAATGACTACTACGATTACCGCTACTTCTTCCGAAAGAAAAGTCCGTCAGTGTCTTTGGATCGTTAAGGCTGGTTTGTGTCTTTTCTGGCAATCAGGTAGAGTCAGTCCTGTAAATTCCGTAGTTTTGCGGCGATTTTAGACTTTGGGGATGATTCGTTCGGTTCTGGTTTTTGTGTTTCTAGGTTTACTCGGGGGAATGATGGCCTGTTCTTCGGAAGAGCAGGCGGGTATACGTATTCCGCCGTTGCCGAACATGAACGAAGGTTTTTCTACGCCCAAGGCCCTGGATTTGCTGACCCGGGTCATTCATCAGTATCCGGATGCTCCGGATAACTACCAGAAACGGGCCGAAATTTATCTCCAGCGTTCGGAGCTGGATGCCGCCCTGGAAGACATCAACCGGGCCATCGAACTCAAACGAAATACGGGTCGTTATTACGTAACCAAAGCGAAGATTCTGCGGCAACGCCGGCAGATTGACGAAGCTCTGTATGCGGCTCAACGGGCCGAAATTCTTAATGAACGTACCCCCGAACTCTTCGTCCTGCTCGCGGATTTGTACCAGCAGAAGTACCAGTTGGGAAAAGCCCGACAGTACCTGGCCCGTACCCTGCAAATCAACCCGTACCACGCGAAGCCTATTTCTATCGCGGCATGATTGCCGCAAAATTAGGAGATACGACCTCGGCCCTGGTGTTGTTTCTGCGAAGCCGTACGCTGATGCCCGGTTTTCTGGATGCGTATCAGCAACTATCCCGGATTTACTATCAGAAAAAGGAATATCCCAAGGCGTTGTGGTTTGCTCAGGAAGGACTTAATTTTTACCCGAATGATGCCGATTTGCATTACCGTCGGGGGCTCACCTTCCTGCAAACTTCGCAAGTGGACAGTTCGTACACCGAGTTCATGAAAGCCATTAAAACGGAGCCTAATAATCCGGGAGCGAACCTGTACGTAGCTTCGCTCTTGTTCAACGTTGAAAAAGCGGCGGCTGCACTAAAGCATTTACAGGTGGTTGAGAAGGTGAACCCCAACTATCCCGGATTGAACTTTCTGATGGCCCAATGTCTTGAGTTAGTAGGCAACGACGACAAAGCCATGGATTACTACCTGACGGAAGCTCAGCAGAATCCAGGCAACCGAAAGGCCATAGGCGGGTACTGGCGAACGCGACGAAAACAGCTCACCAATTACCCGGAGCTGCGGCAGGATGAACGCTACCGGCCAGCCCTGACTGTTCCTGACAAAACGGGAACCGCCGCCGCCGATTCCATTTAGTAGTGCGTTTATCGGAAACGCTTGTTAGTTTAGGGCATTGAAAGAATTTCATAGTAGAAGTAACTATACATGGCGTTGACAGAATCGTTTTCTGGACACAATTCACTGAAAACAGCAAACGGTATACTGAAAACCGTAAAGCTCTCACGGACTTTGTATCTCCGTGATTTTTAATCGTTTATTTCACATATTCATGGAAAATCAAATCCAGATTACCCTGCCGGACGGAAGCATCCGTACGTTTCCGAAGGGCGTCTCCGGCCTGGACATTGCCCGTAGCATTAGCGAAGGCCTTGCCCGTAATGTATTAGCCGCCGAAGTAAACGGCGAAGTATGGGACGCTAGTCGTGCCATCGAAAACGATTCAACCGTCAAACTGCTGACCTGGAACGACACGGACGGAAAAGCAACCTTCTGGCACTCGTCGGCTCACTTGCTGGCGGAAGCTCTGGAAGCCTTGTACCCCGGCGTGAAATTCGGGATTGGTCCGGCCATCGAAACCGGTTTTTACTACGACGTTGACCTGGGCGATCAGAAATTCTCGCAGGAAGATTTCAAGAAAGTAGAAGACAAAATGCTCGAACTGGCCCGGCAGAAAGAAGTGTACGCCCGTACACCGATCTCAAAAGCGGAGGCCATTGCGTATTTTGAAGAAAAAGGCGACGAGTACAAACTGGATCTGCTGAAAGACCTTGAAGATGGAAAGATTACCTTCTATTCGCAGGGAAATTTCACCGATCTCTGCCGGGGTCCGCACATTCCGGATACTGGTTTCATTAAAGCTGCCAAAATTCTCAACGTAGCCGGAGCCTACTGGCGGGGCAACGAAAACAATAAAATGCTCACCCGGATTTACGGGGTGACCTTCCCCAAGCAGAAAGAGCTGGATGAATACCTCCACCTGCTCGAAGAAGCCAAGAAGCGGGATCACCGGAAGCTGGGTAAAGAGCTGGAGTTATTTACCTTCTCCGAGCGGGTAGGGCAGGGCTTGCCCCTGTGGTTGCCCAAAGGTGCAGCCCTTCGCGAGCGGCTGGAAAATTTCCTTCGTCGGGCTCAGGTTCGGGCCGGGTATTTACCGGTCGTAACGCCGCACATTGGTTCCAAGCAACTCTACGTGACTTCCGGTCACTACGAAAAATACGGTAAGGATTCTTTCCAGCCCATTCATACCCCGGATGAAGACGAGGAGTTCCTGCTGAAACCGATGAACTGCCCGCACCACTGCGAAATCTATCGGTCGAAGCCCCGCAGTTACCGCGATCTTCCGGTACGGTTTGCGGAATTCGGTACGGTCTATCGCTACGAGCAGTCGGGTGAGTTGCACGGACTGACCCGCGTACGTGGCTTTACGCAGGATGATGCTCACATTTTCTGCCGTCCCGATCAGGTCGAGGAAGAGTTTATGAAAGTAATTGATCTGGTTCAGTACGTCTTCAAAGCCCTGGGCTTTAACGAATACAGTGCTCAGATTTCATTACGGGATCAGGAAGACCGGTCCAAATACATCGGTTCGGAAGAAAACTGGGATCGGGCCGAACAGGCCATCATCAGCTCCGCCGCAGCGAAAGGACTGAATACGGTCATTGAATACGGTGAGGCGGCCTTCTACGGTCCCAAGCTGGACTTCATGGTGAAAGATGCCCTGGGTCGTAAGTGGCAGTTGGGTACCATTCAGGTAGATTATAACCTGCCCGAACGTTTTGATCTCGAATACACCGGAGCGGATAATAAAAAGTACCGCCCCGTGATGATCCACCGGGCACCTTTTGGATCGCTCGAGCGTTTTGTAGCTATTCTGATTGAAAGTACAGCTGGAAATTTCCCGCTGTGGCTGTCACCGGAACAATTGGCAGTATTACCGATTTCAGAGAAATACACGGACTACGCCAACGAAATCTTTCTGTTGCTTCAGGAAGATGACTTGCGGGGCTACGTAGATCACCGGGATGAAAAAATTGGCAAAAAATCCGTGATGCGGAGGTTTCGAAAACACCCTTTATGCTCATCGTAGGTGAGAAAGAACAGGCCGAAGGAACCGTTTCTGTCCGTAAAAAAGGCGAAGGTGACTTAGGCAGTATGCCAATCGGTCAGTTTATTGCCCTGGCTAAGGAGGAAATTAATAAAAATTTGCTTAAATTTTAAAAATACTTCATCTTAGGCACGTATTTTTCGAAGCCGTTACGTAAGGAAGCTTTCGTGACGGCTTCTTCTCAGTTTTCAGTTCAGGATCAGGAGTTTTCAGTCTACTTCCATTCTGCTGAAAACAGTAATCACTGAAAACTTAAAAATCACCAAATTAACAAGTATGGCATTACGCCCCGGCGGTATGAACCGCAGACCTCCTGTAAGGAAAGAAGAACCCTACCGCATTAATCAATTGATTCGCGGAGTACAGCAAGTACGCTTGGTTGGCGAAAACGTGGACCAGGGGATTGTTGATATTCGTCAGGCTCTGGAGATGGCTCAGCAACAGGCTCTGGATTTAGTGGAGATTTCTCCTAATGCAGATCCCCCAGTATGCCGTATCGTTGATTATTCGAAGTTCAAATACGAACAGAAGAAAAAACAGAAGGAGCTGAAATCCAAGCAAATTAAAGTGGTAATTAAAGAAATCCGCTTTAGTCCTACGACGGATGATCACGATTACGACTTTAAATTAAAGCACGCGACCAACTTCCTGAAAGAAGGTTCGAAAGTGAAAGCTTACGTACAATTCTCCGGACGTGAAATCGTATTTAAAGACCAGGGTTTCAATCTGCTGAAACGATTCATGTCGGATCTGGAAGAACACGGAAAACTGGAATCAGAAGCTCGTCTGGAAGGTCGCCGGATGAACATCATCATCGCTCCAAAAGTGAAAAAATAAATCGACCTGCTTTTTAGCAAAGTCGAATCTGTACCAACCCATGGGGTAGTATTCACACGAATGCTACCCCATGGGTTATTTTACGACCTGAAAACGAGGAAGATAGCTTAAAAAACGTAATTAAATCGTAACTATTATTGGTTTTTTTGTTACTTTTGCGGTTCATTTCACTTTGAGTACTTTTTTCATCTATTAACAGGTTCAGTTTATGCCTAAGCAAAAATCAAACTCGGGCTCCAAAAAGCGTTTTAAGCTGACTGGAACCGGACAAATCAAGCGGAAGCACGCCTTCCACAGCCACATCCTGACGAAGAAGTCTAACAAACGTAAGGCTAACCTCGTTAAGAGCACGCTGGTACATGAGTCAGATCACGCTCGCGTAATCGCTCTGCTTGCCAAGTAGTTTGTCTTCGGACCAATTACAGGTTTCCTTGTTTAACCCGACTCATGGCTTTTTAAGCGAGAACAGCGTTTAGGGTTTAGCGTTTAGTGTTACGAGTTTAACTCAAAACCCTGAACTCAGAACTCAAAACTCTCCTCCGCCAACGTCAAAAAACTAACACAACATGCCACGTAGTGTCAATCACGTAGCGTCTCGGGCCCGTCGCAAAAAGGTGCTCAAACTGGCCAAAGGTTATTATGGCCGTCGTAAAAACGTTTGGACGGTAGCTAAAAATGCCGTTGAACGTGGTTTAAATTATGCTTACCGCGATCGTAAGCAGAAAAAACGGAATTTCCGTGCTCTTTGGATTGCTCGTATCAATGCCGGTGCTCGTCAGCATGGCTTGAGCTACTCACAATTCATTGGTAAACTGCATAATTCAGGCGTTGAACTGAACCGTAAAGTATTGGCTGACCTGGCAATGAACCATCCCGATGCGTTCAAAGCTGTGGTTGACCACGTGAAATGAGCCATAGATTAGAAATCAAGTTTCGATCTATAGAAAATCCTCCGGCTTGCCGGAGGATTTTTGTTTTAGTAGCCTATGGAAAATACGACGAAATGTCACTTTTTTAAGAAAGGAAGCCGCAATTCATGACTACACGTCAGGCTTGAAAATGGTATTTATTCCGTTTCCGTCGCTTTGGTTTTTAAACTTACCCAGGGGCCATCCACGGACTGCCCCACGATGTAAATATCGATTTCTACTTCTCCCACGCGGTATACCTGAGGTTTCGTCAATTGCGTAGCGACGAAGCTTTTCAATTGCTGATAGCGTTCTACCGTCTGATTTTCTTCTTCCCCAAACCAGTCATAGGTCTTCAGCAGAGGTCTGAAAAACGATTCTATTTTTTGGATTTTCACGGGTACATCCGCTTCTAGTCCCAGCAAGGTACGCAATGCTTCTGCCTCGGGAGGCGTCTCTTCCTGCCATTCAGGCAACGCGTTTACCTCAAAAGGAGCATCAGATTCGCTGGTATAGAGCAGGCCATTTACTTCCTGCTTCAGGTTTTCGATCAAGAGATTTGAAGCCAGTCGGGCAGCCATAATCGTAAGGTTGAAAAAGTCCGAAATTGAATCAAAAATAAGCGTACTAAGGGAGGTAGGCTCAACTTTTTTACAAAGTAATGCAGCAAAGGTAATTTTTGTTTTTCAAAAAAGTAGAGTACTATTGCTGAGTAAAAACGACCATACGCTTACTAATAAACAACCATGTTAGATCAGCTCCTCAATCTCGTCAAAAATAATTCACAGGAAGCCATTGTCAACAATCCGGCTATTCCTGAACAACAGAACGAAGCCGCTCAGACGACCATCTTTACGTCTATCGTACAGGGTTTACAGGGCGAAGCGGCCAAGGGAAACATCAGTGGCCTGATGGAATTATTCTCCGGTCGCCAGGCAGTACAACAGAGTCCCATTGTTTCGGGAATTTCCCAAAATGCCATAGGGAGTCTGATGGACAAATTTGGAATCAGTGGTTCCGTAGCTCAAAACATTGTTGGAGCCATCGTGCCAATGGTTTTGAGTACAATCATCGGAAAATTGAACAATCCGAACGATACATCCGTGGATGCTAATTCCATGATGGGATCACTTCTGGCGGGTACGGACGCCAACACGGGTGGATTTAACTTTAATCAGGTAGGAGCGGCTTTGGCCGACGGTAAACTTGATATGAATGATTTGAAGAATATTGGAGGTAGCTTGTTTGGCTCGTCCAACGATAAAAATGACAAAAACAACGAAGGCGGACTCGGCGGTATGCTGGGCGGACTTTTTGGTAAATAAACTGTCAGTACCTCAGCGATGAGTAAAGTTTGTGTCAAAGGCCCGCAGATTTTTTCCCTGCGGGCCCTTTTTTATGCTGTCAATCTGTCAGAATTAAGACAGAAAATAGCGATAGGCACGGGGATTTAGATAAATATAGCATCTACCGATAACCGAGAAATTAAACCAAATACTTTATCATGGGAAAAATCATTGGCATTGACTTAGGCACGACAAACTCCTGCGTTGCTGTAATGGAAGGTAACGAGCCCGTTGTTATCCCAAACAGCGAAGGACGTCGTACGACTCCTTCAGTCGTAGCCTTTATGGATAATGGTAATGGCGAGCGTAAAGTGGGAGATCCTGCCAAACGTCAGGCTATTACGAACCCTACGAATACTATTCAGTCAATCAAGCGTTTCATGGGTAAACGTTTTACGGAAGTACAAAACGAAATGAAAACCATTTCGTATGTCGTAGAACAAGGCCCTAACAATACTCCTCGTGTACGGATTGGTGACCGTCTGTATACGCCTCAGGAAATTTCAGCTCAGATTCTGACGAAAATGAAGCAGACGGCTGAAGATTATCTGGGGCAAACCGTAACGGAAGCCGTTATTACAGTACCTGCGTACTTTAACGATGCCGAGCGTCAGGCTACGAAAGAAGCCGGACAAATCGCTGGTCTGGACGTAAAACGGATCATTAACGAGCCTACGGCTGCTGCTCTGGCCTTTGGTCTGGATAAAAAACATGACATGAAAATTGCCGTGTTTGACTTAGGTGGTGGTACGTTCGATATTTCGATTCTGGAACTGGGTGATGGCGTATTCGAAGTAAAATCAACCGACGGTGATACGCACTTAGGTGGTGATGACTTCGACCAAGTGATCATCGACTGGCTGGCCAACGAATTCAAAGCAGACGAAGGTGTAGACCTGCGTCAGGATCCGATGGCTCTGCAACGTTTGAAAGAAGCCGCTGAAAAAGCGAAAGTAGAACTTTCTTCTTCCAGCCAAACGGAAATCAACCTGCCGTACATCTTCCCGGTAAACGGTATGCCCAAGCACTTGGTGCGTACGCTGACGCGGGCGAAGTTCGAACAATTGGCGGATAGCCTGTTCGTACGGATGATGGAACCCGTTCGCAAAGCGATGAAGAACGCCAACATCAGCACTTCCGAAATCGACGAAGTGATTCTGGTAGGTGGTTCGACGCGGATTCCGAAAGTACAGGAAGAAGTAGAGAAATTCTTCGGTAAGAAACCTTCGAAAAATATCAACCCTGATGAAGCCGTAGCCATTGGTGCTGCCGTACAAGGGGGCGTATTGACGGGTGAAGTGAAAGACGTACTGCTGCTGGACGTTATTCCTTTGTCACTGGGTATCGAAACCATGGGTGGTGTGTTCACGAAACTGATCGATGCGAACACCACGATTCCTACGAAAAAATCTGAAACGTTCTCAACGGCGTCGGATAATCAGCCTTCGGTTGAAATTCACGTATTGCAGGGCGAGCGTCCGATGGCCGGTCAAAACCGTACCCTGGGTCGTTTCCACCTGAGCGATATTCCGCCCGCACCCCGTGGTATTCCTCAAATCGAGGTAACTTTCGACGTGGATGCGAACGGTATCCTGAACGTATCTGCTAAAGATAAGGCTACGAACAAAGAGCAGAAGATTCGGATCGAAGCTTCCAGCGGTTTGAGCGACGCCGAAATCCAACGGATGCGTGACGAAGCCAAAGCGAACGAAGCCAACGATAAGGCTGAACGTGAAAAAATCGAGAAGCTGAACCAAGCCGATTCACTAATTTTCCAAACGGAACGTCAACTGAAAGAGTACGGTGATAAACTGTCAGAAGGCAATAAATCAGCCATAGAAACGGCCGTTGCTGCTCTGCGTACGGCTCACCAAAGCCAGGACGTTGCGGCTATCGATGCTGCTTCCGAACAACTGAACAATGCTTGGGCGGCCGCTTCTACTGAAATGTACAATGCTGCTAATGCCGGTGGTGGTGCTCAGCCGAATGGTTACCCCGGTGGTGATGCTACCGACGGTCAGGCTGGCGGTTCTGCTGGTAACGATAAAGATGTTCAGGATGTGAACTTCGAAGAAGTGAAGTAATTCTTTCTGAATACGTACAGTAAAAGTCCCTAATCAATTGCGAAATTGGTTAGGGACTTTTTATTTGCCACGGTATCTGTATGCCCCAAGCTTTCTTCCACTGTTAACCATCCAACTATGCTTATCGAAAACTGTACGCTCGACGACTATTTTATCATCATTCGGGACATCGTTGCGTTTTGGGGAAGCGAACGTACGCTATCTTTCCATCATCCCATTTACATTCACGAATTTGGGAATACAGCTTTTGTCATTCGGGAAGAACAAAAACCCGTAGCGTATCTCTTCGGTTTTCTCTCCCAGACGGATCAGTCAGGATACGTCCATCTCGTTGGGATTCGCGAAAGTCACCAGAAAAAAGGGCTTGGTACGCTCCTGTACCAGCATTTTATCAACTATTGCCAAGCGAAAGGCCGTACGCATGTAAGAGCCATTACGACGCCGGAGAATACGAAATCAATTGCCTTCCACCATTATAAAATGGGAATGAAAATGATCGGTGAGCTGGGCGATTATGATGTACCCGTCGTTAAAAATTACGCGGGGGAGGGACAGGATCGGGTCATGTTCATCAAAGAAATCTGACGGACGTTTGTAACAAAAAGCCTTCTCTGAGTAATCAGAGAAGGCTTTTTGTATTGGGTAAAACGCAATAATTATTTCGGCATGAGTACGGCACTAATCACGTGTACTACACCATTTTTCTGAGCCTGATCAGGAAATTCGACGACTGCCTGATGGCCTTTTTCATCGGCTACTACAAACTGATCGCCTGATTTTGTTACCGTCAGGTTCTGACCCGTTAAGGTGCGGAGTACGGTTTTCCCTTTGCCCTTATTCACGGCGTTTTGGAGGTCGTTAGCCGTCCACTTGCCGGTTACGACGTGATGAAGCAAGGTTTTACGTAAGGTCGTCACGTTACCAGCCGAAACGAATTGAGCCGCGTCAGGAACGGCAGAAAATGCTGAGTCGGTAGGAGCAAAAACCGTGAAGGGACCGCTGGAGGCTAGGGTATTGCTAACGCCGGTTTGTTTCAACGCGGCGGTAAAAGTCTTTAAGCCCGGTGATTGAACGGCATTTTCCACAATCATTTTCTGGGCACTCATGATAATTTGACCTTTTTTAGCCGCATCTACGGGAGCTGTTTCCTGAGCGAAGGTCTGGGTGGCGGTGAGCAGACCAGCGGCTAAGACTGACAAAAGAATCGCTTTCATATTCCTATATTTTTAAGGGGTGATCGTTATTATGGGTTTCGTTGATTCTAGTGCAAGTTTAGGTATTTATCGATGCGATGCCATAAATGTCGTGTTAAAAATTACTAACAAACGTTCTCCGGTTCCCCTAAGATATGGGCTGATTCCCAGCCGATCAAAGCCGCTTTTCGACTCGCTCCCCAGTGGTAGTCACCAATCAGGCCCGTGGAGCGAATGACGCGGTGACAGGGAATGAGGTACGCAATCGGATTTTGCCCAATCGCCGTTCCTACGGCCCGACAGGCCGAAGGCTGCTCAATGGCCTGCGAAATACCCGCATAGGTACTCAGTCGTCCCGGAGGAATCTGTAAAAGAGCCTGCCATACTTTGAGCTGGAAATCCGTACCCTTCAGATGTAACTTCAACTGGGGTAAATTCGTAGGCGAAGCTTCAAACCGCAGCAACACGGCCCGATGAAAGCCAGTAGGTAGAAGCTCCAGCTGAGCGTGGGGAAAGCGAAGCTGTAGAGTGGCTTTACCTTCTTCCTCACTGGTAATAAACGCCACATGGCAAACGCCTTTTTCGGTGGAAGCCATGCAAATCGGTCCGAAAGGGGTAGAACCAAAGCTGTACTGAATTTGCAGGTACTGTCCGCCGTTTTTGTATTCGCCGGGCGTCATGCCTTCGATAGTAACGAATAAATCATGCAGACGGCTGGTACTGGAAAGGCCGGTTTCGAAACTGGTATCGGCCAGGGAGTGTCCTTGAGCTAGTAAGCTCTTGGCATGTTCGAGACTGATGTACTGCAAAAACTTCTTGGGACTCACCCCCGCCCAGTCTTTAAACAAGCGTTGAAAATGGTACGGACTCAGGTGTACATGCTCAGCCACCGCGTCCAGCGAAGGCTGTTGCTGAAAGTGCGTATTCAGGTACTGAATCGCTTTTTCAATACGTTGATAGTCGTTCATGAACCAAAAATACCGCCTTCATTGCAAGCCCGTAACCCGAAACTTGCGGACTTAGGGCCAAAGTACGGCGTCAGTTACGTGTACGATTCCGTTGCTAACGGCATAGTCCGTGGTTTCAAGCTTGGCCTCATGTCCGGTTTTATCCGTTACCAACCACTGGTCGCCGTTCTTGGATACGTAGATGTATTCGCCCGCGAGGGTTCGCAATTCCACGCGTTGAATACCCCGGTCTAAAGCTTCCTGGAAGTTTTTGGTTTGCCAAACGCCTGTAACGATGTGATAGGCCAGCACTTTTCGCAGGCGGTTCATCTGATCGGGTTGCAACAGGGCAGTAGCTTCCGGCGACTTGTGAAAGGCGGAGTCCGTGGGAGCAAAGACCGTAAACGGTCCAGAGTTCTGGAGGGTGTTTACAAACCCGGTCTCTTTGAGAGCTTTGGTAAGAATACTATGTTCCTGCGAACGGGCGGCATGCTGGGCGATATTTACGCGTCCGCCGCTGGCCGGAGCCGCAGGAGAAGTCGGTTGAGATGGGGTAGAGGTACGGCTGGGGCCCTGGCTACTTACACAGCCGGTAGCCCAGAGAGTGAGTAAAGCAAAGCAGATTTTTTTCATGATGGGGATATAGGAATAAGAATCCGGCAGGTATTCGCTCCTGCCGGATTCCGGGGTTATTCCGCAGCTTGTTCAACCCGCTCAAAGGGTTGTTCGGGTGAATCGTTGGCTGGTACGTTCGAATCATTTTCAAACGCCGCCACCGCCTCCGATAACGGACGCAACTGATCCATCTTCTGGTTGTCCACGTCGTAGGGAACCACTTCAAGAATGGGCGTAAGGGACACGTCCGTAATTTCGTAATCTTCTACGCGACCCAACGCATCTTCCACCCGATCGTAGGCCTGTTTGATGGAGTCGGCGTTGATGAGAAAGGAGGCCGAGGACTTCTTTTCTTTCTTCGCTTTTTCGTCAAAAGTCGTAATCAGAATTTTGACTTTAAACCACTTTAATTCAGAGCCTTCTACATGGAAAACTTCCTGAACTTTCATGGGCGACAGGCTGGTTACCCGGAAATCGGGAGCGTTGTCACCTAACAAATCATACAAGCGGGCTTCGGCATCTGTAAACGATACGGCGTCGAGTAAATACGCCTCCGTAACGGTTTGAAACTTCCCTGCATCAATTTCCTTTGTAAATCGGATCTTTCCTAAAAACCACGTAGCCATGTAAAAATATAAAGTGTAAACGGATGATGGAGCAATTTACAAGATCACTCCTATATGCAACGAAGGATCGACGAAAGAAATTCTCTTCCATCGACCCTTCGAAAATGTAGTGACAAACTAGTATGAAAACAAATGCCTACTTCGTCTGATCAACCGTATCTACAATGTGAATAATGCCATTATCGGAATTCTGGTCGGGCATGATCACGCGGGAGGTGCTCCCGGCTTCGTCAGTAATCAATAGGACGTTTTCTGATAAAGCTGCCGTCAGGGTGCCGCCACCCAGGGTTTTGAATGTGGCTTTGCCCTGGCCTTTTTCAATGGCTTCGCGAATCGATTGAGCGGTATACTTTCCCGTCAGGACGTGGTTGGAGAGTAACTTGATCAACTTGGGTTTATTTTCGCTTTTCAGGAGTTCATCCAGCGAAGGAACCTTTGCAAAAGCCTTGTCCGTAGGTGCGAATATGGTAAAAGGACCGTTGGCACGTAACGTTTGTGACAAACCGCTCTGATTGAGAGCGTTGGTGAACGTGGCGTAATCGGCTGTACTGCTCAAGTTCGCGATCAGATCCTTACGAGAATCATTGACGGAAGTTTGAGCGTAGCTGGCCGTAATACCCAGAGCGAATACAAACAGGAGCGTTTTCATAAGCTATATGTTGGTTGAATATCCGCAATAGCCTAAAAAATAAGGCCACCTGGGCCGCTGGAATGAAAATGGTAGCGGGCCAGGGGCAACTCAATCCCTATGTTAAAAATTGCTTACACTGCCGAATACTGCTATTCGCTTCCCGAAGGACACCGCTTTCCCATGGAAAAATACGAACTCATTCCCCAACAACTGTTGCGGGAAGGCGTCGTTCGGGAGGACTCCTTTTTTCAACCCCAGCCCCTCGATCCGCACTGGATTCTTCGAACGCATACGCAAACGTACTGGGATGATCTTCGGAACCTCCGTTTATCCGATAAAATGGTACGGCGGATTGGATTCCCCTTAACGGAGGCCTTAGTACACCGCGAAATCGTCATTGCTCAGGGTACGATCGACTGCTGCCGGTACGCTCAGCAATACGGCATAGCTATGAACATTGCCGGCGGTACCCATCACGCCTACGCGGACAAGGGCGAAGGATTCTGTATCCTCAACGACGTAGCCATTGCCGCGAATTATCTACTGGATGAAGGACAGCGGAAGAAAATTCTGGTGATCGATCTGGACGTACACCAGGGGAATGGAACCGCCTGCATTTTCGAAAACGAACCCCGCGTGTTTACGTTTTCGATGCACGGGAAGGACAACTATCCGCTACATAAGGAGAAGTCGGATCTGGACATCGCACTGCCTTCTTACCTGACTGATGAACCGTATTTGCATCAACTCTACGAAACGCTGCCCGGCTTACTGGAACGGGAAAAGCCCGACTTTCTCTTTTTCATTGCCGGAGTCGACGTGCTGGAAACGGACAAACTCGGCAAGCTGAAGATGACCAAAGAAGGCTGCCGCCGTCGCGACCAGTTTGTTTTCGAACAGGCTCAACGCTACCGTTTGCCGCTCGCGGTGGTCATGGGCGGGGGCTACTCGCATCGGCTCGCCGATATTGTCGAAGCTCATTGCAACACGTTCCGACTGGCGGAAGAGATGTACTTCTAACGTTTGTCCGAAATGAGTCGTAACGTCTTTTGCTGGTTCAGTTCCTCTTCCATCCGAAGCAGCCGTTTTTCGGTTTCGTGTTTGGCCGCCAGCGTCGAATCATTGCTAACGATGGCATTGTTTAACTGCGTACGTATGGCCTTTTGGGAGGTCCACTGTACGAGATTGCCTAAAATGGAAAGCAGGAGTAGTCCAGAGAGAATGCCGGCAGAAGTCCGTTTGGCCGGCCGGGGTCGGTACCTAAGTCCGTTCAAGTAAAATGCCATACTTACATAGTTTATACAGTCGTGCAAATAGAACGAACTGAAAATCTGTGCTTTATAGAAATATAAATCGTATGGGGCTAGGAATGCGGTCCAGGGCAAGAATATTGCTGCCAAGGTATCTCTGCATCCTTTCACTTCGTACTTTCTTCAGGTCCCAACCGGTAAAGACCGTTCACCCTTGTACGGTGAAGTGAAAGCATAAGCGGGTCAAAAGTAATGGATTACTGGAAAAGATGCATTATACGCTTGTTGTAAAATACTTAGAGTAGGTCCGGAAGACCTACTCTAAGTACCGTTAATGTAAGCTGATTGTGAGTAGATTGTTGCCGTAAAGCCAGAATGGAGACATCAACGTTTCGACAAAAAGCTTTTACGCTAGGCTCTACGTTTGTACGATTTTTCGAGCAGGCAAAGAGGTAAGGGAAGTCTAACCATATTCCCAATCCTAACGGATTTAAGACCTATCGCTTTTCTACACTCCAGTTACTTCTTGGCTAGAGTATCCGCTAGGTGGAGGGTGAAGCTGAATTGTTCCACGACAAACTCAAACATCAAATCTTTGATGTGGATGTACTAGGCGAAGAGTGCTTAGAGATGGGTCATAAACTCAATTTAGGAAATTACTGCCTAATAATTGTGAGTGAAATTTTATGGTGATAATATGCCTGATCAAATGTTAGAGTAGTTGTTGCGGTGTTAGGATATGGAAGTATTGCCAGCGATATTTTTGTGCCTGCTGTAGCGTATATAAACGCACGACCCCGAACTTTTGGGTTTCCTGGGTTAGAGGTTTGAACGGAATTTGGTACTATTCCATTAGGTTGTCCATTATTATCTGAAGTGATGAGATGTACCTGGTATTGATTGCCGTCAACAATAATTGGAGTGACATCATACTCTATACTATAAGTACCCGGTTTATATAAGGGTATTTCAGTCCACAGACCACTTAGATAGGGAGATGAGTTGTTAACCTGCAACAGTAGAGGTGCTGAAACTCCTGGATTAGCTGTAACCACATTATTCAAAGCGAGATAGCCGGTTGCAAAAATGTATCCATCAGGTTTTGCATCCAGGGGTTTCAACATTTTTACCCAACCTTCACGATCAAAGACGTAGAAACCTGCCTCTCCATCGATCTGATAGATAACCATGCCTGGTATAGCCGGTTTTCCACCCATCTCACCAGGACGATTAGCCTGAGTCACCCTGGGGATTAATAAGGCTTTGTCATCTGAGGTAATATCAAGGGCAGCACCTGCATGTGGGGTTGACGTACCTATACCCATTTGGGCGGAAGCTGATAGAACAGAAATCAGAAAAAAGAGAGGAGTAAACAGTTTGTACATTAGTGGTGTAGTTAAAAATGAACCTATAATTCTGAATTCGTGGTAATGCTGAAAGAAAAGCGAAAAGCTACTGATTCATTTAAACGCTGAATGATCAGAATCCTTTAAGGTTGAATTTGATTTCAAATCCTTCCTAAAACCAAGGATGTATTAATTAGAGAGTAGCGTACGTGGTTTGAAAAAATAGAGGAAAGCTCTAGAGTAGCAGCTTTTTTGAAAGAATAGAATTTTGATACTGATCTGGGTGGGGAGGCCAAGCGATGCTAGCCTCAAATAAAGGATGCTCACAAAAAGGATATGCATACCGATAATACAGTAAAGATGGGGGTGAAGTACGAGAGGTTAATGGCTTAATCAGTTGACCTTCTAGAAGCTTAACTATACTGTCTATAATTCAAATAGTGGACAACACTTTTCTTAGGTCTCGAATATACGTTAAGATTCGTAACTTTTTGCGTATAGCCCAAAGGGGTGGGTTTCTTTAACGGGTTAAAGCCTTTTCGAAGAGCTTTAAGGTATGAATGATCCAGAAGAGTAACTAGACAGATACAAGCCGATAAAGAAAGAATGTTTCTACAAGATTACTTGAAACATTACAAAAATGGCCCTACCAGATCAGAGAACAGACAATCCCCAAACATACGAAAAACCGTATATCAAGCAGACGACTCTGGGGAGGATACCGAACGGCGATGATTTGTAAAACGAATCCGGAAGGTACGCCAATGAGCACCGTAACGAGGAACATTTCACGAGAGGATACGAGGTCGGTCCAGGGATAGCAGTACCAACGAACCATACCGCCTAACGCAAACCCGGCTATAGCGGAAACCAGGTAAGGCATATACTTCATGAGGGTAAAAGAGGTTACTGATCAAAAAGACTACGCTGGAGCCGACGGTATGGGCCCCAGCGTGTCTGCATTTCCCCCATTACAAACCATCTAACCGGATGAGAAAACTGGTTTGCTTTGCAAGGACAAATGAACGGGCCAATACTTAAGCACACGTGAAGCAATCCTTAAAATCTACTGAAAATTGGGTTTATGCTGGGGAATGACCAGGTGGAAGGTCACATTTCCCTCCTGCGAATGTACTTCAATCGTACCATTATGCAATTTCACAATACGATCTACGAGCGATAACCCAATGCCATACCCAGAAGTACGCACCGATTTCTGACTGCGATAGAAAGGCTGGAAAATCAGACCTAGTTCTTCCTGAGCAATATTCGAACGGTTGCTAAAGACCAGCTCCAGTTGCGTTGCACTGGGCAGTACCTTCACAAAAACCGTATGATCGATGGAAAACTTACAGCCATTTTCCATTAGATTGATCGCCGCTACTTTCAATAGATACGCATTGCCGTTTAAGGTTAAAACGGAATCTTCTTCAATGTCAACCGGAAACTCTACCTTGATGGTATACGACTGATGAGTCGAACGGAGCAGATCACGAGCATCCCACAGTACTTCATCAATGCGTACGGGAGCCGTTAGGAAGGGCTGATTCTGATCGGAAACTTTAGCCAGTTCGAGTAGGGTATTGGAGAGCTGACTCAGGTCGCGGGCGTCCGCCAAGACGGAAGAAGCCGTCTGGCGGTACTCTTCGGTACTACGTTCCCGGAGTAATACTACTTCCAGTTGCGAGATAATCTTGGTAAGCGGATTTTTAAGCTCGTGCGAGACATTTGAAATGAACATATTCTGCAAACGAAACGCCTGTTCCACCCGGTCAAGCAGGGCATTGAACGTGAAAGTAAGCCGCCCGATTTCGTCCTTTTCGTTTTGCGTGTTCACCCGCCTGCTCAGGTTCTGCGGATAAATTCGTTGTACTTCATTGATGACGTCCGATATGGGTACCAGAGCCCGTCCTGCAAAAAACCAGCCCACTACTGCTACCAGCAAAATACAGGCAACGTAGGCATAGAGCATAATCCGCAGGAGCGAACGCATACTCACCTGATCGGCTACGTCGGCGGCTCCGGCTACGCTTACCATACGTTCGCCGTCGCTGGTGTAATAGAGTCCGTAGAGTTTATACTCGCCCTGATCGATCCGCAGTTCTTTATTCAGTCGGATGCGGTTCAGGATATTTCGGTCCAGATCGAAGCGAATGGTATCATTATTGGCATGGTAGATGTCATTTCGATAGGTGTACAGAATGACATTTTCCTTGTACAACAGGTCGTAATTCGACTGGTCGATGAGCTTGAGAATCTCGGAGTTTACCTCATTCTGGTTAACCAGCAACTCGACTGTACTCAGGGCTTTCTGACGGAGCCGTTTATAGAACTGTTCCTGCAGGGAGTACTCCCGGAAGTAGTAAATGGCCGCAAACGCCAGCAAAACAATCACCGAAACCAGCAGGGTGAATTGAATGGTTAGACGAGTACGAATTTGCATGGAAAGCTAATGAATCAATATTTGGAAAGAGGAGAAAGTGGGCAGGAACATCAGCTAATCTTCCACCTTAAGTACGTAGCCCATCCCGTATTGGGTGTGGATTAGACGGGTCGTGAAATCTTTGTCCACTTTTTTGCGTAACAGGTTGATATATACTTCAATCACGTTCGTTCCCGTATCGAAATTAACATCCCACACTTTTTCGGCAATTTCGGCTTTCGAAAGCACTTTGCCCTGATTCCGTAACATAAATTCCAGCAGGGCGAATTCACGGGCGGTAAGTTCAATTTTCTTCTCGCCGCGGATTACCGTTTTCGAATCCAGATTCATTTCCAGATCCGTATACCGCAGAATATTGGAAGCGATGGGCATGGAGCCGTTCCAGCGGCGGGTCAGTACGCGGATACGGGCCAGCAGTTCGGCAAATTCAAAGGGCTTAACCAGGTAATCGTCGGCACCAGCATCGAAGCCCATCAGCTTTTCGTCAATACCACCCAAGGCCGTCAGTAGCAAAACGGGCGTTTCCACACCTTCACTCCGAAGCTCACGGGTCAGTTCCACGCCATTCAGGCCCGGCATGATAATATCCGAAACGATCAGATCGTAGGGATTTCGCTTGGCCAGATGTTTACCAATCAGACCATCGTAAGCAATATCTACTTCAAAACCATTTTCTTCCAGACCCTGTCTGATGGACTGGACGGTTTTCGGCTCGTCTTCGATGATCAATAGTTTCATAAGTCGTCTATCTTGATAGGCTCCGGCCCGTTTCCGCTAACAAAGCGAAAGGTACGGGCCAGGAGTCAAAAAACCTCGGCCATTAAACCGTAGCAAAGCGGTAAAAGATGCCCAGCGGTAACTTTTTATGGAATGAATCGGGTAGGTATAGTTCCCCGAACTCCGGATTTTCGGTTTTCTCGAAAATTCGCAGAATCAGACTTTCGGCAATCAGGGCCGAAAAACTCAGGGAGTAGAGATTGATCAGAAAGAAGTGCTGTTGTGGGTTCAGTAATTGCTTACAAAGTTTGAGTAACTCGTTGATCTGTTCTTCCAATACCCACTTCTCGCCGTCGGGACCGCGACCGTAGGCGGGCGGGTCCAGAATGATGCCATGATAGGTGTTGCCCCGACGAACTTCCCGCTTCACGAACTTCATGGCGTCTTCCACCATCCAGCGGATATTTTCCAGATTGCTGAGTTCCATGTTTTCCCGCGACCAGCTAATGACCTGTTTTACCGAATCCACGTGCGTCACGTCAGCTCCGGCGGCCCGGGCTGCCAGCGAGGCCACACCCGTGTAGGCAAACAGGTTAAGGACTTTGGGTTTCTCTACGCCGAGTGCCCTGGTTTTCTGGTAGATGAATTCCCAGTTAGCGGCCTGCTCCGGAAACAGACCTACGTGTTTGAAGGAAGAGAGAGCCAGCTTATAGGTAAGCTTCTGCGAACCCAGGGGGTAGGTGCCCGTCCAGCGGTCGGGCATCCCCTGCTTCGTCAGCCATTCGCCGCGTTCGGAGTTGCCTTTTTCGCGTTTGAAGTACGCCTGGGCTTTGCTTTCCCATTCGGCATCCGACAGGG
This sequence comes from Siphonobacter sp. BAB-5385, assembly GCF_002261125.1. Classification (NCBI taxonomy): domain Bacteria; kingdom Pseudomonadati; phylum Bacteroidota; class Cytophagia; order Cytophagales; family Cytophagaceae; genus Siphonobacter; species Siphonobacter sp. BAB-5385. Next base: position 24,746 of record NZ_NMPS01000254.1, read on the forward strand.
TTTTATCCCAGATGGCCTGCGGTTCGGGGCGGGCCAGTACGTAGGCACCAAAGCGTTCTAATTTCTCGAAACCTCCGCAGTCAATCAGTTCGTAATCAGACCAGGGGGTGGGCGTCAGTAATTTCATAAAGGTATTGTTTAGACAAGTTTTTTTGCTTGCCTTCAGTCTTTCAGGTTTAATCACACGTTCGTACAAGTTACCGAGCGTGCGGTTCGTTCATCGATGAACGTCTTACTTCTAAGGACTAACATAGGGCTACTATTCCTGAGAGAAGTTGATCGTTCATAGATAGGAAAAGGACTGATGAGGGGAATCATCAGTCCTTTCGTATCGTATTCGAACAAAATTAATACGCTACTTTATTGAGATAAAACACGTTCCGACGGCCTTCGGCATCGTTGGTGATGCGTTGGAAACCCCAGGCCAGGAAGTAGTTATCGTACCAGTAATCCAGATTATCGGTCGAGTTGCGACGAACCCGGTCCCCATTGTTGCTCGTGGCAATCGCCTGAGCTGTACCGTCTTCGAGCACCATACCGCCTTTGATACTTTTCGAGCGGAGGCTGCCTTTGTCACTGTACACCAGCGTTACCTGATCATTCTGGAGATTTACTTTTACCTTTTCCTTCAGGGACAGGGTTTTTACCTTGTCAATTTCAAAGCTGTTGTCCCAGACCAATGCTCCCTGCTGGTTGATACCTGCCACCACGGCGTGGGTATACTGCCAGCCATCAAACATCTGGGAACCGTTGTTATAGAAACCACGATTGCCGAAGTAGAAGGGATTCAGACTATACATCCCCCAACCCCAGCCGGGATAAAAACCGCCCATCGGACCGCCCCAGGGCCCACCACCGTAACCCCAGGCGTTGCCATTATTACGGAAGGTAGCCTGGAAGGCTTCAGCAACCAGAATCAACTGTCCATCCTTCTGAATCAGATCGTGTAACAGTAATTGGGTATTCAGTTTCAGGTCGCTGCCTTTTTCCTTCTTGCGTTGAACCTGACGCTCACGACGCTCCTGATCGCGGGGACTCAGGTAGGAGAAGAAGTTTTTGAAATCCGTGAAGCTGTAATACTTCAGGGGCAGAATTTCGTTATCGGTTACCTTACAGATGTAAATCCCCTGTACCATTCGGCCCTTCGTCTGCGACTGCATATTCCGGAAGCCATAGGTGCCAATCATCAGATTCGTACCATCGGCCAGCGGACTCAGGCGGCCATCGAGCAGGGCGTAATCTTCATCGGGGGTTACCACAATCTCCGAAAGCTGTTTTCCAGCATCATCAAAGGATTTCACCACAATGGAATACTCCCGGTTTTTCCGAACGGCGTAGGTGACGTTCACACGGTTGGTTACCGAATCTACGTCAATGGTCTGTACTTCGGCCTGACCTTTGAAGGAGGCATTCAGCAGTCGATTCTGACGCGTTTGCAGGTTCGTGTACGATAAGATGGGTTGCTCCCGAACCACACCGGCAATATAGACGCCGTCGTGGAAGGCTTTAAACTGGGAAATTTCCATTTTATCCACCGAATGAATTTCAAATTTTTCGGTGAAACCCGGACCCACGTATACCTTGATGATTTCGTACACATTACTCTTGTTCCGACTAAAAAGCAGATATACGCTTTTGCCGTCGTATGAATACGTGACGTATTCCAGGCCATCCGTAATCGTGCCATCTACCGACCAGCTACGATCCAGATTGGTATCAAACCGATCGATGTGATACGAGTTTCGGCCCGTTTGGGTGAGCAGCATCACGCCTTCCTGACCCACGGGTATCGTGAAAATATTGGCGGTAGACGTGGGAATGGGGATTTCAAGTCGCTTCTGTTGAGCGAATAGAGTAAAAGAGCCCAATATGAGGGCAAGGACAATAAGGGGGCTACGCATGTTCATGGCCTAATCCAACGATGATATCAAATTCTTCGGGCCGGACGGGGGAAACCGATAAGCGTGACTGACGGATCAGGGCAATGTTTTGCAGGCGGGTATCGGCTTTGATGGTTTCCAGCGTGACGCTTCGGGGAAGCTTCTCGACGGGCTCCAGATCCACGACTACCCAGCGGTCATCCTCCGTGGTGGGGTCGGGATACGCCTCACGTACCACTTTAGCAATGCCTACAATTTCTTTTCCTTCGTTTGAATGATAAAATAACACCAAATCTCCGACTGCCATCGCCTTCAGGTTATTACGAGCCTGAAAGTTTCGTACACCATCCCAGACGCCTCGCTTTTCTTTAACGAAATCATTCCAGGAATATTTAAAAGGTTCGGATTTGACGAGCCAAAAATTCATGAATTTTACAATTGGGGGAATTAGCCGCAAAAAGGCAAGCCCGATCGCTCGTTACAGGACCTTCAGAATGAGGGCATCCTTGGCGAGAATCAGTACTTCGTAGCGTAATACCGTAGGGATTCGCTGACCCGCTTCCGTGTAGTTAAGGGTCAGTTCTTTCACGGAATTACCGTTCATTACTACCGTATAGCTGCCTTTGTACGGGGTAAGCTTGTTGTTTTTAATAACCGAAACCTGTACGTCATTTTCACTGAAAGTAAACGTCTGACGGTCTTTGGTAGTCGGGAACTTGTAAGCGGCATTGCGATAAATCAGGCGGCCTTCGGTATCTTCTTCGTCGGAGTGTTTCCAGGTTTGATGCAGATAACTCAGTTCATCCCGATCCTGTGGATCACTCGTATCCCGACAACTGCCCAAAAGAGTCACAAGAGCCGTAAACAGCAAAATGGATTTCAGATAGTTCATACGTTCAGTTTTCAGTGGTTAGTTTTCTGTTTTCAGTATTACTTACCAGTTAGCATAAGAGCAGATTTATGGCCGTGCCAACATCGATTCAGTCATAGATACGTAATAAAGTAGTACCAGAGCATGTACTGAAAACAGAAAACTGTCAACCGTAAACTATTAAGGGAACTGCGGGAATTTCCGGAAATCGGGTTTGCGTCTTTCCAGGAACGAACGCTGCCCTTCCTTGGCTTCGTCGCTGAGGTAGTACAGCAGGGTGGCGTTACCGGCCAGCTCCTGAATACCCGCCTGTCCGTCCAGGTCGGCGTTGAACGAAGACTTGAGCATCCGCAGAGCGATGGGGCTGTTTGCCAGAATCTTACGGCACCATTCTACCGTTGTTTCTTCCAGTTTTTCGATGGGTACCACCTTATTAACCAGACCCATGGACAGAGCATCCTGAGCGTCATACTGATCACAGAGGTACCAGATTTCACGGGCTTTTTTCTGACCCACGATCCGGGCCAGGTAGCTGGCACCGAAACCACCGTCGAAGCTTCCCACTTTCGGTCCCGTTTGGCCAAACCGGGCGTTTTCCGCCGCAATACTCAGGTCACAGATTACGTGCAGGACGTGTCCGCCACCGATGGCCCATCCGGCTACCATTGCAATGACGGGTTTAGGAATCGAACGAATCTGACGCTGTAAATCCAGGACGTTCAAACGGGGAACGGAATCTTCGCCCACGTAGCCACCGTGACCACGTACCGACTGGTCGCCGCCCGAGCAGAATGCCCGACCGCCTTCACCCGTCAGAATGATTACGCCGACCCGCGTATCCTGACGGGCCAGTTCCATCGCTTCAATCATTTCATTGACCGTCAGGGGCGTAAAGGCATTATGTACCTCTGGACGGTTGATCGAAATCATCGCGATTCCTTCGTAGTACAAATAGCGGATTTCGCGGTATTCTTTAATCGGTTCCCAGGGCAGTTGCCAGGAAAGGATCGGAGCAGTTTTCGGATTATTACTCATTACTTCGTGATTTTCAAGATGAAGTCTTTACGCAGCGACTAAATTTCAACGCGTTCTTCGTCGCCTTCGTCGTTATAAAACAGTACATCCCAGGTGTGATCGTACAGCATCGTTACCTGAGCTACGTAGCGGTTATATTTAAAGGAACGCCCCCATTCGTGCGGAGCCACCAGCGAGAGCAGGTCTGAGCCATCCGCTTTTTCGTACAGATACATGGTCTGACCAATGAAGGGCTCAAAGTTAATCGCCGCTGTATAGACCCGTTCTGAAACTTCCACCCGCTTCTGAATGGCCTTGGCCTGATCCAGCAGGGTTTTCATTTGCCCGGCAAGCTGATCGTACTGCTTGCCCGTCTGCTGCCGCATGGCGGTCAGAGCTTTAGCTTTGATTTTACCTTCGTCTTCGGGACGAATGACGGCACTGCCCGCGTTATGGGCGTAGGGAAGGAGACCGGGATTTTCGGCTACCTTGTCTGGGTTAATGGGGTTTTCGAACGCCCCTGCTTCCGTGTTTTCCGGCATAGTACCGATGGTTTTTAGTAGAAAAACGCCCAAAAATACGGATTGTTTGGCAGGAAATGGGAAAGGAGAGACAGGAATCGAAAGGAAGCAGGCAAAGAAGCCCGTAATAGGAAGCGTAAAAATTTAGCTAGTGCGTGGAATATCAATTGAAAAGCCCTGAAAAGTTAGGGAGTTCGTTCTTTCACGACCCGGCGGGATGGGCGGGGAGCCTTACATTCACCGTTCTGTACGGTCAGATTATGGTCATAAAATTCAAGAGCCCGGTGCAGCGTTCGTTGATTAACGGCGACGAGGTACGGCTGTTTTCCCGGCGTTTGTACCAGCCGGGCATCCAGTTTGTAAATGGTTCCTTCCGGAAACTGACGCAGTAAACGCAGCGGACAACGGACGGACAAATCGCCCGGAACCCGTTGATTGGTAATGGTTTTCAGCCGGGGCCGATTCCGGCGGGAATCGAAAACCACTTGAGCAAACAGGTCAATAAAAAACGGCGTTCGTCAGCGGGTAAGAAAGATAATTGCATGGGTTACGCGTAATAAATCATTGCAAATATACGTCGTAACTGCCCTGAAATCAACTCTTTGGCTGGATTTGCCCGCAGTTTTTATCAAAGCGGGGTGGGCTAGTTTTCTTGGGTAAATGAGTTAAAGGGAACGAAGGGAATCACTGGATTGCGTATCTTTGGGTTTGATTTTCGTTTTACTATTTAGAGCAGAATATTATGCAATTGATTGACGGCAAAGCTGTTGCCTCCCATTTCAAGGCCCAGATCGCCGAAGAAGTACAACAATTGAAAGCTCAATCCGGCAAAACGCCCCATCTGGTGGCGATTTTGGTGGGCAGTAATGGAGCTTCCGAAACCTACGTCGCTCACAAAGTCAAAGCCTGTGCAGAACTGGGGTTTGAGTCGACGCTGGTTCGGTTTGACGAATCGGTAACGGAAGCCGAACTGCTTGATAAAGTCCGCGAAATCAACGAAAATCCGGACATGGACGGTCTGATCGTCCAGCTACCTCTGCCAGCTCACATCAATCCTGATGCCGTGATGGAAACGATTCATCCGGCAAAAGATGTGGACGGTTTTCACCCCATCAATATCGGCCGCATGGCCAAAGGCCTGCCCGCCTATATTTCAGCTACGCCTCAGGGTTGCCTGATGCTGCTGGAACATTACGGCATCGAAACGGCGGGTAAACATTGCGTCGTCGTGGGCCGCAGCCAGATTGTAGGTTTACCGATGAGCATTCTGATGCAACGCAATACGTATCCGGGTAACTGTACCGTAACGATCACGCACTCCAAAACCAAAAATCTGGCCGAAATCTGCCGTCAGGCGGATATTCTGGTAGGGGCTCTGGGTCGCCCGGAATTCATTACGGCGGATATGGTAAAAGAAGGAGCCGTAGTACTGGACGTAGGCCTCGAACGCGTACCGGATGCCAGCAAAAAATCGGGTTTCTCGCTGAAGGGAGACGTTAAATTTGATGAAGTGGCTCCCAAGACCAGCTTTATCACGCCCGTACCCGGTGGCGTTGGTCAAATGACCATTATTTCACTGATGCAAAACACGCTTTTGGCAGCCAAAGGCAGCATTTATAAAAAGTAATGTTCGTTTGCGGGCTTCCAACCGATTCATTTGAATCACCACGGAAGTCCGCAAATGATTAGGTATTCTTCACCCAACTCCGTATCTAATTTTTCATGGCCTCCAATTCGTTGCGGCAGGTTCCTGTATTGACCTTGTTGCTGGTGGCTGGTTTAGTGGCCTTTTCGTATGTACCCGAGAGGGTTTGGAGCGATATAAATCTGAAACCAGTTCGATTGTTTTCGTCTATTCAGGAAGATACGAAGCCCTCGCCACCTTTGTCTCTTGCTAAAAAAACGCCCTCGGCAAAAACTGCACCGAAGGCTGAAGAGCCCGTGGCCGTACAGAAACATCAGTTACCCTGTCCAGCCGGCATTACCTGTATTGAGGATTACGACAGTACGGGACAGGGACTCAAGCAGATTATGAAAGCCCTGAGTGAAGAGGCTCAGACCAGACCCGTACGCATTGCCTTTTTCGGCGATTCCTTTATTGAGGGTGATATGTTATGCGGCGATTTTCGGGATACGCTACAAGCTTTATTCGGCGGGCGGGGCGTGGGCTACGTACCCCTCACGTCGCCCGTAGCCAATTTTCGGGCGACCATCCGCCATCAGTTCCGGAATTTCAAAACGTATTCTGTACTACAAAAGCAGCAGGGAAGTCCCGCCCTGGGTGTAGCTGGATACAGCTTTATTCCGGAGGGAAACAACGTCGTAAATTACAGTACCGGACGGCCCTTTGGGGCAAGTCACTTCGATCGCGTGCGGGTCTTTTATCAGGCGGATCGGAGCAGTGCTCTGCGGTACACCTTCGGGTCACAACCGGAGCAGGCGGATACCCTGACAGCCCACTCCAGGCTGACCGAGCATGACGTGGCGGCAGCGGGGAGTCAGGTTCGGTTTTCGTTCGGTAGCGGCCTGACCCTGTACGGCTTAAGCTTCGAGTCGGATCACGGCGTGTATGTAGACAATTTCAGTATTCGGGGAAATTCGGGTTGGGGTTTGCTGGGGGTGTCGGAATCGATGTACCAGCAGTTTAACAGCCTGCAGCATTACAAACTCGTCATTCTGCAATATGGCTTAAATGTCATTCAGCCGAATACGACGCAACTGGGCTGGTACGTTCCCAAAATGATGGCGGCCATCGAACGAATCAAAAAAGGTTTTCCGGAAGCCAGCATTTTAATCATCGGTGTATCGGACCGGAGCATGCGACAGGCGGACTCCTACGTTTCTTTTCCCAGTATCCCGTACCTGATCGAAGCCCAACGCGGCATGTCCCGCAAAACGGGCGTAACCTTTTGGAACCTCTGGGAAGCTATGGGTGGGGAAGGCTCAATGGTCAAGTACGTAAATGCGGGGCTGGCCAATAAAGATTACACGCACCTGAAATACGCCGGTGGCCGCAAGATTGCCCGTTTGCTGGCCAAAGCCCTCTTGTTTGAAAAGAAAAAATATGATCAGAATCTTACGACTGAGCCTGCTGCTATGCGTACTGCTGCCCAACGCTCAGGCTCAGACAGCTCTCGTCAACGTATTGTCTCCCAGCATCGAGACCTCCGGAACCAACGCGATCCAGCAGGTCGAAAGCCTGAATCCGTTTTTTGATGCTCTGGCGGAGTTAAAGGCAAAGCAGCAGGGCGTTGTCAATATTCTGCACATTGGCGATTCCCACCTGCAGGCTGATTTCCTGACCAATACCGTTCGGAAACAGTTTCAGTACGAGTTTGGGAATGCCGGACGGGGCCTGGTTGTGCCCCTGCACGTGGCCCGTACCAACGAACCCCATACCTACCGTACTAACAGTGATGCCATCTGGCAAGCCAGACGCTGCGTTTTTCCGGACGGAGATTTACCGATCGGAATCGGAGGCGTAACCATTCGGAATACCTATCCGGGTAAACGAATGAACGTACAGATTCGCTCGGACTCGGCTCTGGGGTATCAGTTTGACCGGCTAAAACTTTTCTGTCTGCGGGATACCAACAGTTACGATTTCAACATTCTGGATGCTTCGGGAGCCGTGATGGCTTCCGTACAAACGTCCGGCGGAACGGAGGGACAACTGCCGATTTTAGTGGATCTCAACGAACTCAACGATGAGTTTTCGCTGGAATCCGTACAGACAAAAGCCGGACAAAACCATGCGACGTTGTTTGGGTTCAGTCTGGAAAATGGTCAGCCTGGCGTGCTGTATCACTCGGTAGGGGTAAACGGGGCTCAGTTCTCCCATTACCGCGATGCCCAGTATTTTGCCGAACAAACCCAAGGACTCGATCCGCAGCTTATTCTGGTTTCGCTGGGTACCAACGAGGCCCATAGTGCAGCTCTGACCATGACGGAGTTTTACGCGAACATCGATGCGTTGGTACAGGCCCTGCGAAAGTCGAATCCGCAGGCTACGATTTTACTGACCACGCCCGCTGATTCGTACAAGCGTCGCACGCACGCCAATCCGAAAATGGCGGAAGTACGCCAGACCATCCTGAACTACGCCAGCGAACATCACCTGCCGTGCTGGGATCTGTATGGAATTACGGGACCAGCCGCGTTCTGGAAAAAAAATCATCTGATTACGAGCGACGGTGTTCATTACAACCGCAAAGGCTACGAATTGCAGGGAAATTTACTGTATCAGGCTTTAATGCAAGCCTTCAACGATTATGCCACCCATCGACTTTAGTAAACTAACGGAACTGCTTCAGTATCAGCCCGAGGCTCCGATTCTATTTAACAGTGGCCTGTTTTTGTGGTTGTTCCTGGGATTCTCGTCGATCTACGTACTACTACAGCCGAACCACCGGGGCAAGGTGATTTTTGTGACCTTGTTTTCGCTGTATTTCTATTACAAATCTTCGGGCTGGTATTTTTTGTTACTGGTACTCGCGACCGTGGTGGATTACGTACTGGGCTGGTTTATCTACGATGCTGATCAGAAGATATTCAAACGGCTCTGGATGGTGCTCAACCTGATCCTCAATCTGGGTCTGCTGGCGTATTTCAAGTATACCAACTTTTTCTATCAGGCCTGGACTGAGTTTTCCCATCAACCGTATAATCCGCTGCCGATCTTTCTTCCGGTAGGGGTTTCATTTTATACGTTTCAGTCCCTGAGTTATACCATCGATATTTACCGGGGCGAAATCAAACCCGTCAAGAGTATCCTGGATTACGCCTTTTTCGTTTCGTTTTTTCCGCAGCTGGTAGCAGGACCAATCGTACGGGCCAAAGATTTCATTCCGCAACTCTACCGACCCACGGTCGTAACGCCGGAACAGTTTGGACGGGCGGTCTTCCTAATTGGCAGCGGATTGTTTAAAAAGGTGATCATCTCCGATTACATCAGTATCAACTTCGTCGATCGGATTTTTGATAACCCTACCCTGTACTCGGGACTGGAAAATCTCTTTGGCGTGTATGGCTACGCCTTGCAGATTTACTGCGATTTTTCGGGCTATTCCGATATGGCGATTGGCATTGCTTTGTTGCTGGGCTTCGAGTATCCGGTCAATTTCGACTCCCCGTACCAATCCCGGAACATTACCGAATTCTGGCGTCGCTGGCATATTTCGTTGTCCAGCTGGCTCCGCGATTACCTGTACATTTCGATGGGAGGAAACCGGAAAGGGATATTCCGTACCTATTTCAACCTCTTCATGACGATGGTTCTGGGTGGACTCTGGCACGGGGCCGCCTGGCGATTTATGCTGTGGGGGGGATTACACGGCGGGGCCCTGGTCATTCATCGGTTCATTCGTTCGTTTTTTCTCCCGGAGCGTACCCGATGTACCGCTGGCTGGCTCAGCTACTGACCTTTCATTTTGTCTGTTTTTGCTGGATTTTCTTCCGGGCCGATTCCATGGAAATTGCTCAGCAGCTGTTGCATCAGATTGCTACTCAGTTTGACCCAACGCTGATTGTCCAGTTTGTTGAAGGGTATCAAAACGTCTTGCTGGTGATGTTGTTGGGGTACACCCTGCATTTTATGCCCCGGTCACTGGAACTACAGGCCGAAAACTGGATTACGCGTCTGCCACTCGTGGGTAAACTGGCCTGGCTACTGGCGGTTATTCTGTTGATGACGCAGGTACAGTCAGCAGAAGTGCAGCCCTTTATTTATTTCCAGTTCTAGGTATTGCAGTTAATTGGTAAGGATCGAAAGTTTCTTTCCGACCATTACCGATTTTGAACCCTACAAAAAGAAAGGCAGTCACGAAGACTGCCTTTCTTTTTGTGTGTACTGAACGAGTTATACTCTAGCGACGACCGCCGCGAGTAATGATCACGGAACCAATGCGGTCATTCCAGCCAATGTTCCGTAAGCGGTTATTACTGCTCGTCAGGGTGTAGGAATTGCCCGTGAAGCTATCGTTTTCAAATACCTGAATGGTGTAACCCGCCGGAACCTGAATCGAAGAAGCTTTTTTGCTCATCTGACCCAGGGCTGACGAACGATAACGACCCGTATTCAGGGTCACCGAACCTCCCTGATAGTCGTCATCCGCGAAGAGAACGACGGAGCCATTGTCGTTGTACCCGGGCCGATTGTTGTTATAGCCCGGCCGATCATTGTAATCCGGACGGCCACGGCCCGGACGGTTATCGGAATAATCGGGGCGACCGTTGTAGTTCCGGTCCTGCACGATGCGTAACGAACGAATCTGGTTACCCGACTGGGCTACGTTACCACTGAACTTCACCGATTGGCCCCGGAAATTAGGTTCCGAAAACGCTTCAACTACGTAGCCATTGGGTACGCGAATGGAACCAATGGAAAAATTGATAGTTCGGAAATCACCGGAATATTGCTGTACGGATTGACCCCGGTAGTTGGAGTTTGAGAAAAAAGTAACGGCTTCGCGGTCGTTACGCCGATTGCGGTTAGAACCGAATTGAGCAAAAGAGTAAGTGCTGAACAACAGCATGGCGAAGGCAACTAGATAACGTTTCATGGCTAAAGTGTTAAAAATTTACGGGTACAAACATTACTTTGATGGGGGCAATTAGGGCGATAGAAATGGATTTGCCAATAGCCATAGGCCGCTTTTGCGATGAAAAGGGCCTTTTTAGCTGTTAAAAAATGTGAATTCAGGCGATGGGAGGCCCATGAAACGAAAGTTGCCAGCCTGTTCGGGCTGGCAACTATACGTTTGATGAAATTCATCCGGTTATTTCAGAGCCTGATCGTAAAAGGTGTCGGCATCTTTTTTCAACTGGATTAGCGACGGCTTATGGATGTACATCATGTGCCCGGATTCGTAATAGGTAAAGGATACGTTTTTCCGCTGTTCCGGTTTAAGTCCCATGTGGTGAAAGGTGTACTCGGCGGCAAAAAATGGCGTCGCCAGATCGTAATAACCCGCACCCACCCAAACTTTCAGAAAGGGGTTCTTGCTCATGGCCTGCCGTAAGGTTTCACTCACGTTGAGGTAGCTATTCTGGACATTATTGTAATTCCAGGGTTGTACACGCCCCGTCAGGGCCAGGTAAGGCAGGTCATTTTCGTACTTGAGTTCCTGCCGAACGTAGTGATTCAAAGCCGTGGAGTACGGACCGGAAATCGTAGCATCAAGACTGGGATCGAACTCGTAGCCATCGCCCGCATCGTCGAAATCCGTACCGGTCATGCGGCCATCCAGCCGACCCGCCGTCTTGCCTTCCGAACGGAGTAATTCTTTCACAAAACGGCCAATTTCAACGCGTAAACGCGTTTGCCGCAGATAGGTTTGGGAAAGGCCCGTAAACTTCGACAGCTTTTCAACCAAGGCTTTTTCTTCGGTTTCCGTCAGTAAATCACCTTTCATCAGAGCCGTAGTGTACTCGCCCGCGGCAAATTCGCGGGCTGCCTGAAGCGTTTTCTTGAGATCGGCCTGGTACTCCGGAGCCAGTTTCTTGTGATACCAGGCAATCGCCGTGTACGTAGGTAAAAACAGAGCGAAAGGCAAGTCATTGCCCCGGTCAAAACGGGCCGTCTGGAAATTCAGGATGGATGAGATGAGCGATATGCCGTTGATGTACAGGTTATAACGATCCTGCAAATAGCCCGAAAGACCCGCCGCCCGGGTAGTGCCGTAACTTTCGCCCGCCAGAAATTTAGGCGATCCCCAGCGGCCGTACTGCGTGGTGTACAGGCGAATAAATTCACCCACCGACTGAATGTCTTCATTGTACCCGAGAAACTGTTTCTCATTCTCACCGGCTGCGGCCCGACTATATCCCGTATTGACGGGGTCGATAAAAACCAGATCCGTTTTGTCGAGCCAGCTATATTCATTGTTGACCAGGGCATAGGGCGGAGCCAGCGATTCTCCTTTGTCGGTCATGGGAATCCGACGGGGCCCAATGCATCCCAGGTGCAACCAGAGCGAAGCCGAACCCGGTCCACCGTTAAAGGTATACGTAATGGGACGTTTCGTCAGATCCGACACCCCATCCCGGGTATACGCGATGAAGAAAATGTTAGCTTTGGCTTTACCACTTTCGTCTTTCAGCGTAAGGTAGCCGGTACGGGCCGTGTACGAAATGGTTTTGCCCTGAATGGTCACTTGCCCTTTGGTTTCAACGGGGCTGGGCGGAGCCACAAAGGGGACGGGTTTTTCCTGGGAAGGCTGAGCGTTCAGCGTACTACTCAGCAGCAGAGTGGAAAACAGGTAGAGCGATCGGATTTTCATACGGAATAGAGAAGAATGAAACGGATGGAAAGGGTTTAAAATCCAATATTAATAACTAAAAATTGAGATTGAAACGTACCGCCGCGGGTCCAGAGGCCCCGGAAGCCCAGTTCGAAAGCCTGCCGTAAACGCAGGACGTTGAAATCGAACGTAACATCAACACCCGTGGACTGGTAAGTGCGGGTTCGGTCACCCGTGACGGCATAGCCCAAATCCGCAAACGCATTCAGTTTGATTCGTTGCACGTACAGCAAGCGACCCAGACTCCAGTCGGGGTAGGCCAGTGGCAACTGGTACTGAAGCGTACCCGTGGTTAGTTTCGCAGCACTGGCGTATGCATATCCCCGGGGGTAAAACATTGGGCTGCCAAATACGTACGAGTCGCCGGAACCCTGAAACTGTACACCGCCGAAAAGACGAATGGAATGATGGGGAAAAAATCCCGGAAAGTACAATCTCGTTTGTAAAGCCAGTAAGTTACCCTGTAGTACACCTCCGAAAGGCGTATTACGGGCGTAGAGACTAAACGTTTGTCCCCAGCGAGGCTGCACATCCCGCTTGGCTTGTCGTAACAGACGGGAGTAACTTAGGGAAACGGTGGTGGCCGATAAATTATGACGGCCCGGCTCGGTACGGCTGCGTAGGGGAAGATCGTAACCCTGCGTCTGAATAAAATTGGCCTGTACCGCGAGCGAAAGGCCTTCCCGATACTTGGAATGGGTCAACACCAGGGGCAGGCGTAGTCCGACGTTAAGTTCGTTTTGTCGCCAGTAATCTTTTCGGAGGCTATCGATGGGTGGTTGCTCGTCAATGGAAAAAACCGTCTGACGTCCGGCACTCGCTACACTCACATCGATGACCGGATACCAGCCGTAGTAGCTGAAGTTGCCTTCCCAGCGGCCCTGTCGTTCGTTGGCGTTGTAGGTGTACCCGGCCGAGGTAAAGGCCGTAGAAAGCAGATTCTGCGATTGGATGCCCACGGATAAGTCCGTCTCGGACGAAGTCAGCACCGGTCCCCAGCCGTAAATTTTAAATAAATGAGCCCTGGAATAGGGCTTGCGAACGTGCGACTGATTGGGTACGGAAGCCAGTAACGCAGGGTTGTTTTCCTGTTGTACCAGCGGACCAAACGAGCGGGTAGGGGCGGTCGGGATTTCCGTGAGTTCAGTCCATTCAGCCGGGTTAAAGGGCAGTCGGGCAATCCGGTGACCCTGTTCTGTAAAATCCTGAAAAGCCAGGGTACGACCATCGGGCGAAAGAGCGGCGTGGTACGCTCCAAAAGGCCGCTGCGTGATGGCGTAATGCTTTTGGCTAGTTTGATGAAATGCGTAAATCTGGTCGGTACCCGTGTACGGAGCATTGTAAAGCACCCAGTTATCGTACAACAGCGGTTGAGAAAGATTCTGTGTTTGGAGTGGAAAGACGTCCTGCAATTGCCCGGTCTCCAGATTCAGTATCGTGAGCGTTTTCTGAGAACCCACTTGTCGTACCATAATGGCCCGGCGACCATCCGCCGCAAACCGGGGCTGCTGGTACAAAGACTGTTGAGGATTCGGAAAAGTCCGAAGAACCTGACCGTCGGAAGCCTGCACTAACACCAATTCACTTTTTCCTTCCGTATCAATGGACACCGTGAGAATGGTACGCCCATCGGGCGAAATCGTCGGAGCAAAATAGCGACTTTTTCGGGTGACCTGCCGCATCGTTCCCGTACGCAGGTCAAGCGTCTTAAGTACGGTATAATCCCGCATGCCCCAGCGGGGATCAAAGTGTTGTTCCGCCCAAACCAGCGTAGTCTGGCCCAGCGAAAGGGTGGCGGAATTTTGGAGAAAACCCGTTTCGTACAGCTTGGTTTCGTTTTGCCCGTCCAGCAGTACAAAGGCGGGAATATTCGCTAATCCCGACTTCAACGCAACGATCCGGCCATCGGGCAATAGTTGCGGGTACTCGTAATCCGTATACACTCGAATGGGTTTGGTAGAAACCTGTGGGGCGGGCGACGCTACGGCTTGCTGAGCAGCCCACTGTTGGGTGAAATCAGCCGCTGCTTCCTGATACAAGTCCTCCGTCCGTAAGCCTGATATTTTCCGCAGTTTGTCCGAAAAAGAAAAGGGGTAGAAGGGGAAACGGTAGTACCGATCAAGAACCGAATTCCAGACCTCAGGCCCCAGCTTTCTACGGGCGTAATTCGTCAGGTGATAGCCCAGTACGTACCAGTCGGGAAGGTTATCCCGGTACGAACCCGCAACGATTTTAGGATAGCTAAAAGGTTTATTCCGGCTCAGTAACTGGGTGCGAAACAACAGGTTAAACTCCGGGATTCGCCCACGTCCGCCAGGAGAGAGTGCCGTTTCCGTGCACACGGCGTCTCCTTCCGCAAACCAGTCCGGGATGCCGGTTTTTAGAAAATTAGTAGCATTGTAGCCAAACAGATAGAACAATCCCTTACTAATACCGGTCATCGCTTTCTCATTCTGAACGACGTGCCGGTATTCGTGCACGGCCAGCAGGTCAAGCCAGCGATTATTTCCCAGAAAATTGGCGTCCTGCGGCGGCGTGATGTAGAACTCCGTATGACGGGGCGTCAGGGTCACAAATCCATTGGAAACCGTAGTTTGGGCTTGCAGCACCAGAGGAATACGACGGGGTTTCCGGCCGAGGGTCTTGGATACGGGTTCATAAACCGTTTCCATGGTATTTGCCAGTCGATTACTAACTGAATCAAGACCTTCCGGATAAATGATCTGGAAGTGGGGCGTCCGGTACTGAAACCAGCGAATGGAGGCAGGATTCTGGCTGGTGTTACCTAATTGAGCAAGTGCCTGATAGCCAGTCAAACAGCACCATACACAGAAAAGAAAGCGATTCATTCCTACGAATCTAGGGAAAAAATGAAGGGTGTAAGCTAAGCACAAACTTTGAAATTTTTAGCAGGGGCATTTGAGCGTATTGGTTTTTTTGAGGAAAAACGGGGTGAATCTGAGGAAACGAAGAATCAAAAAACTTGACTCGCTTTCTATTTTAAATAGTTTTGCTAAAAATTTTGTCAATTTAGGAGGCGGTATGAGCATCATTAGCGAGAATATTCGGTATCTGCGGAACCGTAACGATCTGACACAGGAGCAGTTAGCTCGTCGCCTGGGTACCAAAAGGCCAAACATTGGTGCGTACGAAGAGGCAAGAGCTAACCCGCCCCGTGAGACGCTCATTAAACTTTCGCAATTGTTTGGCGTGACGCTCGATCAGTTGCTGACGGTTGATTTACGCCGGATTCGTGATACGCCCAGCCTGAATTTAGGTCCCGCCTCCGCGACACCTCCGCCTCCCGTTTACCGTCCTGAAACGGCCCGTCCACCGCAGCCCATTCAAAAAGTGGTGGATACGTATTTTCGGGAAAAATCGCAGGTCAATCTGGTGGCTCAGCGAGTAACGCTTCGTAAACTCAATCGCTTGGATTTTCTGTCCGATACGCCCGTAGAATTACCCAAAGCATCGGAAGCGTTCAATCGGACAACGATTACGGCTCCCTCCGTGGTTCAGGCTCCCGTTACGACAGCCCCAACTCCGGTAGATTCGGTTATTCGGCTGGTCAACCAGGGGCGGATGAGCGAATACGTCATGAAATCGCGGCAGGGGGAGTACATTCAGCAGTTGCCGCCGTTTCAGGGACCGCAGACGAAAGCGGGTGTTGTCCGGGCTTTTGAAGTAGGCGATGATTTTTCCATTCCCGGTTCCATTCTGATTGCTGAACAGGTAACGGATTGGTATACACTTGAAGACTCCCGGCACTATCTGATCGTATCCCGAATGCAGGGTTTACTGTACCGACGGGTCTATAATCAGCTGAAAATCAAAAGTACGCTTTTACTAAGTTCGGATAATCCAGGTATTCAGACGATCGAACTTTCCCTGAAGGACATTGTAGAAGTCTGGGCCGTTCGCGGCTTTTATAGTACCAAGCTACCCGAACCGCCCGTATCGCTTGACCGTATGAAAGCGTTAGTAGAAGAATTAAAAGAAGAACTTGATCGGGCGAAAGCCTGAGACATAAAAAAGCGGATGGCAACCATCCGCTTTTTGTTTATTCTGTAGGCAACTGCGAAAGTTCGTCCAACGTACGTTCGATGTCGTTCAGAAACCGATTGTTACCGCTCGGATTAACCAGTGATTTGCCAAATTCGTACCAAAGGCCGTCGCCGACATTGATAAAGTTACCCGGATGATCGGGCTTCTTGGGCGTAGCTTTTTCGGCCAGAAACTCACCCGCATAGATGAGCCGTAGCACCGGATTCAACGTATCCCAGCGAAGTTCATTCGACTTTTCAATGTTGTCCACCTGCATATTCATCTTCACCGTACGTTTGGAGAAGAAGACGTTCATTTCCAGTTGTACCGATTTATCCTTCAGTTTTTTCAGATAAATGAGTTTCAGCGGAGCTTCCAGACGGGCCGTTTCGTAGATGGCCTGAATAAGTTCCTGCGACAGGTATTCCCAGGGCTCCCGGTTCCGGGGTTTGCCCAAAAGGGGTTCCTGATCCTTGTATTCAATGTTGAGCCAGAACTGATTTTCAGCTTCCTGAGCCGGACGACTGGTCTTATAAAAGTCGGTTTTAGCAACCAGCGACCGAAGTTCTTCCGTCCAGACGGGTAGGAGGGTACCTTCCCATTCGAAATCATCGTTACCCGTGAATCCTTCGCCCAGAATTTCCTCTTCCGTCAGATCGTCCCGATCGGTGTATTCAATGCGAAAAACCACGTGTAATTCGTCCGCCCGATTGACCGTACAGCGGATGAAATATTTATGGGAATAGGGAGCAGGGATAAGCTCTGCCGTTTGATAGTTGATCTCGATGGATCGAAGAAGAGTTTCCATAAGCACAATTCTGTGCGTGAAAAATAGTGAATAGTTTTTAGTTTTCGGCGTTTAGAGGCAGTTTTCGGGCAGATCTTAGCAATTATTCAGTGGGTAGTCCCTGTACCGTGGCCCGTTTGTCAACTTTTTCCGTAGGCGTATGCTGGAAAGCATGTACCGTACGCAAAGACCGTGGGGACTTATACGCGGGAAGCTGATTTTTAAGTTGCCGGAGCAGTTCCTGATTTTGTTCGGGAGCGAGCGACTCCGCTTCGATGACGAGCGTCAGTGCCTGCCCCAGCCGTTCATCGGGAAACCCCAGGCAAAAAAACGTTTCCCGGGATAATAGGCCCGTACGATCGGTTCAACCCAACGCTCTACTTCTTCCAGTTGAATTTTAATCCCTCCAGAGTTGATGATATGATCCGCCCGACCCAGCATACGAAAACGTCCACCGTCCTGCATTTCTACGACATCATTGGTCTGAATTCGTTCGAAATTAGAAGCAGCGGCAGTAATGTGCAGGCAATCGCGTTCGTCAAGCCCTAGAGCTACTCCCGGTAAGGCCTGAAAGTAATCCGACTGCTCGGGACCATTCAGGCAGCGAACGGCAATGTGCGAAACCGTCTCGGTCATGCCATACGTAGCATATACGGGAGCCTGTATTACCTGTAAGGCTGCGTGTAAGCTCTGCGAAACGGCCGCCCCACCAATGATAAGGGCCTTCATTTGATTGAGCTGCGGCAAAGATTCACTCGCTTGTTCCAGCAAATGTTGCAGTTGCAGGGGTACAAACGCCGCGAAATCGAGCGAGACATCCTTGGGTAATGGGTCGGAGCTGGGTTCCATCACAAAAGTGCGTAATCCGCATTCCAGCGTGCGAACCAGCATCATTACTCCCGCAATGTAGTTGACATTCAAACAGCAAAGGGCCTGATCGCCGGGCTGCAATTGAAAAGTTTCGGCCGTAAGGCGGGCGGAAGCCTGCATCTGAGCCCGAGTTAGCGTAATGATTTTGGGCGTACCCGTCGAACCGGAAGTCTGCAGTTGGAAATGCGATTGACCCGAAAGCCACTGCTGGCAAAAGTTTATGGCCTGACCTTCGTACTCCGTCTGAGGCTCGGGTAAAGGAAGAGCGGCATCGATTACTAGCATGCGTGTAAAATTAACCGGTTGCCTGAGAAAAACGGAGAGCCGTTGTCTGACAACGGCTCTCCGCAAGGTAAGTAGTCCAACCTGTGCTTAGTTATTTAAAAAGGCGGAATACATCCAGACCATTTTCTCCTGCGAGCGAATGTAATCACTCATCAGGGCACTGGTTCCTTCGTCATTAATTTCACCCGCTACCGCCAGAATTTCGCGTTGCAGGGGCATAATTACCTTAAAGGAATTCAGAATGCCTTCTACCGCCGTAGTGCCGTTGGAAACTTTGGCACTTTCCAGAATTTGCGACTGACGGGCATATTCCGAATAGTTGTGGTTCGGCGTATACCCTAGCGTTAAGATCCGCTCGGCTACTTCGTCAATTTTTAGTAATAAATCGTTGTACAGCTCTTCGAATTTTACGTGTAATTCAAAGAATTTTTCGCCCTTGATATTCCAGTGATACCCACGGGTATTTTGGTAAAAAATGGAATAGTTAGCCAGCAATTGGTTGAGCTTCTGGGCTAATTCAGCGGATTTATCGGTATCTAAACCAATGGCATTTAAAGTACTCATGCTATCTTATCGTTCGGTTGACAAAAAGTAAAACAGCGTTACGGACACAAAGAAAATTACTCTTCCTCGGGGGCTTCGACTACTGCCGCAGGAATGCTGCGGCTTTCGCCCTGAACCCATACCGTAAGCTCGTCACCCGCCATGTTCTCAATTACTGTGCCATCCGGACGGACGTGTACATTGAGAATATTGTCCCGGAAACGAATGGTAAACGAATAGCTCTGCCATTGCTCCGGGCAGCGGGGGGATAAGTGAAGCTGTCCGTCGTTCACCCGCAGGCCCCCAAAGCCTTTAACCACTGACATCCAGGTACCTGCCATGGAAGTGATGTGCAGTCCATCTTCAGTATCATTGTTATAATCATCCAAATCCAGACGACTTGTCCGCAGATACATTTCGTAGGCCTTATCATCCATGCCCAGCCGGGACGCCAAAATGGCATGTACGCAGGGCGACAGGGAAGATTCGTGGACCGTACGGGGTTCGTAGTAATCATAGTTCTGCCGAATCGTCGCTTCCTCAAATTGATCTTCGAAGAAGTACAGGCCCTGTAATACGTCCGCCTGCTTGATGAAAGGGGAACGCAAAATCCGATCCCAGGACCATTTCTGGTTCAGTGGACGATCTTCGGGACGCAGGTCGGTTACGAGAATTTGTTCTTTATCCAGGTAACTATCCTGTTGCAGGAAAACTCCTAATTCTTTCGACTCGGGTAAGTAAAGCTGGTCAATAATAGCCTGGAAGCGACCAAACTCCGCTTCTTCGTTGAGCTGCAGTTGCTGACTCAAAGTGGCGTAACGCTCGGATTCCGTAGTCTTCAACTGATCGGTTACCTCCAGCGTGTATTGCAGGCACCAGCGAGCGATGTAGTTCGTGTACCAGTTATTGTTCACGTTGTTTTCGTACTCATTCGGTCCGGTTACGCCGAGCATGACAAATTGTTGACGCTCGTCTGACCACGTAATCCGCTGCGACCAGAAACGGGCAATGCCCAGGAGTACCTCAAAGCCGTATTCACCCAGGTAAGCCGTATCGCCGGTATACCGAATGTAATCGTAGATGGCGTAGGCAATGGCTCCGTTACGGTGGATTTCCTCGAAGGTAATTTCCCACTCGTTGTGGCATTCCTCGCCGTTCATCGTCACCATCGGATACAGGGCCGCTCCTCCCGTGAAACCCAGCTTCTCGGCGTTTTCAATGGCTTTGCCCAGTTGTTTCCAACGGTAAATGAGCAGGTTACGGGCTACTTTGGGTTCTGCCGTGGAGAGATAGAAGGGAATGCAGTACGCTTCCGTATCCCAATAGGTCACGCCGCCGTATTTTTCTCCCGTAAATCCTTTGGGACCAATGTTAAGGCGATCGTCTTCTCCCGTATAGGTCTGACTGAGCTGAAACAGATTAAACCGAATGGCTTGTTGAGCCGCGACGTCTCCTTCAATGACAATATCCATCTGCTGCCATTTCTGGGCCCAGGCTTCGATTTGTTCCCGCAAGAGTTGTTCGTATCCTTTTTCGGCCATAGTCGCCAGGTACGTCTTGGCGTGGGCGAGCAGGTCCTCACGGGCGTGATTCTGGTCACTCAGGTTGCAGGCGTATTTGATCAGAGCGATTTCTTCACCAGCAATGACGTCCAACTGAATTCGACTGCTAACGAAACCTTCCTGCTTGACGGGCAAGGCCTGAAACGGAAACGAAGCTCCGTCTTTGTATAAAGAAAATTTCTGACCCGTAACGACTTCGAATTGTGGTACCCCGTACTCATTCGGTACCGTAGTCAGGTGGAGGTAGCCTTCCGCAAAACCCGTTTCCCGGTGAATCTCCTGCCAGAATTTCTGATCGTAATTGGAGTCGCGGTTGGAAATCGTCCCGTCGATGTAGGGCATGATGGTGAGTTTACCATCAAAATTCAGGGGCTTGATGCAGTAGCGAATGACCCCGCCCTCATCGTGCGTGAGCGAACAAAACCGTTTCGCCGTGACGCCCACCTGTTTGCCGGAAGGCAGCATCGCCACAAACGAACGGCTCAGCCAGCCTTCTTTCATGTTCAGGGTCCGACGGAATTCGTGCACGTGGCAGTTCGCCAGATCCAGTTTTTCGTCCTCCAGCTCAATCTGGATACCAATCCAGTTGGCGGCATTTATGACTTTCGCAAAGTAATTGGGGTAGCCGTTTTTCCACCAGCCAACCCGGGTTTTGTCCGGGAAGTAGACGCCAGCTACGTAGTTACCCGGCAGGGTTTTGCCGGAGTAGCCCTCTTCAAAATTGCCCCGCTGACCCATTCGGCCATTGCCCAGGGACATAACCGATTCGGTGATTTCATTCCAGTCCGCATGGAAGCCTTCTTCGATGATGCACCATTCATCGTGTTTCAAATAATTTTTCATCCGAGTTTAAGTTCAGCGATTAGTTGTTTCCAGTAGGAGGGATTACTAATCGATATGTGAAGTACGCCCAGTCAGGAGTAGTCCGAGCGTACGTGAGTTCTTTTCAAAAGGGGTTTATTGCCAACCCAGCAGTTCGTCGCTGAGCTTGGTCCAACTGGTTTCCGTGAAGGCCGTAATGACCACGTCTGCTTCCGTGAGTACTTCCGGAGATCCGACGCCGACGGCTTTCATTCCCCCCCGGTGGGCGGCTTCAATGCCGGCCACGGCATCTTCAAAGACGACACAATCGGCGGGATTCTGGTGTAAGGCCTGGGCTCCGAGTAAGAAAACTTCCGGATCAGGTTTGCTTTTGGTGGTATGTGTACCATCGATGATGGCATCAAAGGCATCGAGCATGTCAATTCGCTCCAGAATCAGCCGGGCGTTTTTGCTGGCGGAACCCAACGCAATGCCAATCCCCGCTTTTCGTAAGGAATCAAGAAAGTCACGAACGCCGGGAAGAACTTCCTGTGGCGTCATTTGATTGACATAGGCCAGATACCATTCGTTTTTGCGAGCGGCCCATTGCTGTTTTTCTTCATCGGATAACGTAACGCCACCCCATTGCAGAATCAATTCCAGCGACTCCATGCGGGAAACACCCTTCAACTGTTCGTTCTGGTGTTCCGTGAAGTCAAAACCCAGTTCATTGGCGAGTCGTCGCCAGGCTTTAAAATGATAAACAGCCGTATCAACAATTACTCCGTCAAGATCAAACAGGCAAGCTTTCAAGGCAATCTAAAGTTTTGGTTTCCAGTTATTGAAGCTCCAGTACAAGGGAAGAACGAGCGGGAATCTGAATCTGCTGTAGATTCGCTACGCCGGTTCCCGTCAGTACATTTTTGGCCGAAGAAAAGCCATTCATACGTTCACGAAAGCGATCCGTAGCGATCGTTTTCTCCGTCGTATTGGCGTTCATGAGTATCATTACCGTACCCTTAGTATCGTGCCGAAAATACGCATAGATTCCGTCCAGTGGCAAAAATTGCGTCAATTTTCCTGTTTGCAGAGCTGTGGAGGTTTTACGGAAGTTAGCCAGCGTACGTACATAGGTAAAAGCTTCATTTTCGGTAGCGGTTCGGCCAGCGGCTGTAAATTTGCTGGCAGGGTCATTGGCGAAACCTCCCGGAAAATCCTTACGAACTTCAGCATCCGATGGATTTTTAAAATTCTTCATGAGAAGTTCCGTTCCGTAATAAAGTTGGGGTATACCGCGGGTCGTAAGCAAAAAAGTTATGCCCATTTTGTACTTGTCCAAATTTTCCCCAATCACCGAATAAAAGCGATCCAGATCATGATTGTCGAGAAAAATCAGATTGCGGAACGCATCATCATAGAGGAGATCCTGCCCCAGCGTTTCGTACCAGCGGTTGATGTTCTGATTCAGGGCATCATTGCTGGCGTTATAAAGCTGAAAATCAATGGCTCCGGGCAGGTTACTCTTCCACGGAACATTGAGTTTATTCTTCACGAAGTACGCCTGATTTGTGACACTGTTTACCCAGTTTTCACCACAGATGTACAGGTTGGGATGCTCTTCCAGTAGCCGCTGGTTGAGCGTATTCATGAAGTTCAGATCGTTGTAGAAATACGTATCGACCCGCCAGGCATCGATGCCGAAATACTCGACCGTCCAGAGGGCATGCTGAATCAGAAAATTTGCTACGTACGAATTTTTATGATTCAGATCGGGCAGGAAAGGGACGAACCAGCCATCCTGACTCACTTTGCGGTCATACTCCGAAGCGTAGGGGTCTACGATGGGCTGGTCTTTATAGGTCGTGTTCTGGTACTGCGGCCACTGGTTCAGCCAGTCTTTGGCGGGTAAATCCCGAACCAGCCAGTGATTTTTCCCCACGTGATTATAGACCGCATCCTGCATGATTTTCAACCCTTTGGCGTGAGCCGCCGCTACGAGTTTCAGGTACGCTTCGTTCCCGCCCAGGCGTTTGTCAACGCTGTAATGATCCGTAAAGCCGTAACCGTGGTACGAAGAACGCATGGCCCCACCTTCATTGGTGGTTGGCTGATCGTTTTCGATGACGGGATTAAGCCACAACGTGGTCACGCCCAGTTCTTTGAAGTAATCGAGGTGTTTCATAATACCCGCCAGATCGCCACCGTGTCGCAGAAACGGATTGGTACGGTCCAGTTGCGTATCGGCCATATCCGCAAAACGATCATTGGAAGGATCGCCATTGGCAAAGCGATCAGGAAGCAGCAGATACACAAAGTCCCGCGAATCGACAGTCTGGGGGCGGGCCGTACGAGCCTTCAATTCATAGGGTACGGTGACAATCATTTCCCGGCCCCCGTTGACGATCGTACTGTTATTCCGTCTTTCCGTTAAGGGAAATACTTTCGAAAACTGAAGTTGGAGGGTGCCGGGTTTAGTATCCGCCCCGATGGTCAGATCCACAAACACATAATTCGGACTTTCCACCTGATGCACCCGGTCGACAAACACGCTGGGGTAATTAACCTTCACTTTCGCACCTTTGATATTCGGCCCGTATACCAGTAGCTGTACCTGTTGCTTTCTCATTCCAACGTACCAGTTGGTGGGGTTAATACGTTGGATCTTAAGACCTTGGGCAAACAGGGGTAGCGTCTCAAGGAGCAGAAAACAGAAAAAACTGATCCGCAAAAACATGGGGCGAATAATTAAAGTGAGTAGCAAACGAACGTAAAATTTACGGAAATATTAATTTGTTGCGATAAAATTGATTGATTTGGATACTTAATTATAGTTAAGGGTAATAGTAAAGAAAAAATAGTCGGGAAAAGAATTCGAAAGTGTGATTCAGAACCCTGATTTTTGAAACACTTCCGGTGAAAATGCGGTAGTGTCATTTCATAACTTCCCAAGAAAACAACCATGTCTGTAGAAAAGCAAAACGACAAGCTGCTCATTTATGAATTGACCATTCGTTTGTTCGGTAATAAACAGTCGCAGGTAAAGCCCTGGGGCTCGTTGAGTGAAAATGGTACCGGCACGTTTAGTGATGTTAGTGATACCGCTCTGAAAAATTTGAAGAATTTCGGTATGACCCACGTCTGGACGATGGGTGTGCTGGAACACGCCACCATGGAAGATTTTTCGGCTCTCGGTATTCCCAAAGATCATCCGGCCGTGGTGAAAGGTCGGGCCGGCTCGCCATACGCCATCAAAGATTACTATGACGTAAACCCCTTTCTGGCTCAGAACCCTTCGCGGCGGATGGAGGAGTTTGAAGCGATGGTGAAACGGGTGCACGCACAGAAGCTAAAGCTGATTATTGATTTTGTACCGAATCATGTGGCTCGTCAGTATCACTCCGATGCCAAGCCCGCCGGGGTGCTTGATTTTGGCGAAACGGACGTGAATACGCAGGCTTTTTCTCCGGCCAACAATTTCTATTATCTGCCCAACGAAGAATTTGCCATTCCGGAAGGCGTTCACCTGCCCATCGAGTCCCCGCACCCGTACTTCGAGTATCCGGCCCGGGCCACGGGAAATGATGTATTTCAGGCTCAACCCAGTATCCATGACTGGTACGAAACGAGTAAGCTTAATTACGGCGTTGATTACCAGAATGGTCGTTCCTGTCACTTTGACCCCATTCCGGATACCTGGCTGAAAATGCGGGACATTCTGCTGTACTGGGTAGCGAAAGGCGTAGATGGCTTCCGCTGCGACATGGCCGAGATGGTACCGGTCGAATTCTGGGCCTGGTGTATCCCCCAGATTAAAGCCAAAGGAGATGTCATTTTTATCGCTGAAATCTATAACCCGCTACGGTACCATAACTACATCCACGTAGGTCAGTTTGATTACCTGTACGACAAAGTAGGGATGTACGATACCCTGCGAGAGCTGATGGAAGATCGGGGACACGCTTCGGGCATTACGCGGGTGTGGCAACACGAGTCCGGCGATATTGAGAAACACATGTTACGTTTCCTGGAAAATCACGACGAGCAACGGATTGCCAGTGAATTTTTTGCCGGAAAAGCCGAGTATGCCATTCCCGCCTGGGTGGTGAGTGCCACGCAGGGACGCGGTCCGGTGATGTACTATTTCGGACAGGAAGTAGGCGAGCCCGCTGCCGAAGCCGAAGGGTTCCAGACGAACGATGGCCGAACTACGTTGTTCGACTGGTGGCGGGTGCCGCAGTGGCAGAAGTGGATGAATGATGGGAAATTCGACGGCGGACTATTGTCGCCCGAAGAGAAAAAGCTGTACGATTTTTACCTGACTGTCAACAAACTCTGTCGCAAGTCGGAAGCCATTCAATACGGCAATTTCTTTGATGTACAGTACGTGAATGGGGGCGGCCAATCCGCGGGCTACGACGAATCGAAACTGTATAGTTACCTACGGTACACCGAAAATCAGATCTTACTGATCGTAACGAATTTCAGTCGAACGCAGACGTATCAAACGCAGGTACGAATCCCCGAATTGTTCTGGAATATGGCGGGCCTTTCACCGCAGGCATCGTATGCGTACAGGGAAATTTTCCTGAACAAGAAAGTAAAAGGAAGCTTCCAGGCCACCGATGGAATTGCCGTCCAAATTCCGGCCAATAGTGCGTTGATTTTCGAAATCACTCCCCAAACGTAATCCATCCCCTACGCGAATGCCCGGTTCCCCTGCTTCTGCTTCCATTTTTTCAAAACCCCGGTTATCGTTCTGGCAAATCTGGAACATGAGCTTCGGGTTCATGGGCATTCAATTTGGCTTTGCTCTGCAAAACGCCAATACGAGTCGCATTTTTTCCACCCTTGGAGCAGACGCCGAAGAAATCCCTTTGTTATGGATTGCGGCTCCGCTAACGGGCATGTTGGTACAGCCCATCATTGGCTACTTCAGTGACCGAACCTGGCACCCCAAGTGGGGGCGGCGGCGACCGTTTTTTTTCTTTGGAGCCGTATTTGCTACGCTGGCTCTGATTTTCATGCCTAATTCCTCCAGCCTTTGGATGGCGGGCAGTATGCTCTGGATTCTGGATGCATCCATTAATATCTCGATGGAACCGTTCCGGGCCTTTGTGGGCGACCTGTTGCCCAGTGAACAACGTACGTCTGGGTTCGCCATGCAAAGCTTTTTCATTGGCGTGGGAGCGGTAATAGCGTCGGCACTGCCCGCTATATTTACGTACCTTGGCGTGGCGAATACGGCAGATCCGGGTGAAATTCCAAACTCAGTTCGGTGGTCGTATTACCTGGGAGCCGCCGCCTTTATTTCCTGTGTTTCCTATACCGTACTCACGACGAAAGAATATCCACCCGAAAATCTGGAAGCCTTCCGTCAGGAAGGACAACATCGTCGCCTGGGGGATGAATTCAGGGAAACCTTTTCGGGCCTGTTTCAAATGCCTAAGGTCATGCGTCAACTGGCCGTTGTACAGTTTTTCACCTGGTTTGGGCTGTTTTGCATGTGGATTTATACGACCAATGCTGTAACGGAACACATCTACGGAACCAGCGATACGCATTCCGAACGGTACAACGAAGGGGCCAATTTTGTGGGAACGGCATTTGCCGTATACAATGGCGTCTCGGCCCTTTTCTCCCTACTGGTTCCAACCATTGCCGCCCGAATCGGACGTCGAATGACCCATTTGCTAAGTCTGGTAATCGGAGGGTTTGGACTCATTTCGATCTATTTCATACAAAATCCTCAGTGGCTGTTACTTTCCATGACCGGCGTCGGTATTGCCTGGACGAGTATTCTGACCATACCCTACGCTTTATTATCCGGTAGCCTGCCTGCCGAACGAATGGGTTACTTTATGGGCGTATTCAACTTCTTTATTGTATTCCCTCAGTTTCTGGCGAGCCTAGGATTATCCTATCTCATCAAGCTGGTAGGTTGGGCTCCGATTCAGGTTATCGTCTTCGGGGGAATTTTATTGATCATCGCGGGGTTAATGACCCTGCGTGTCGATGATGAAGAGAAGGCTTAACAAACGATTCTACGTATTCAGTCAATGATAAAGGTAAGTATGTGGCTTGGCTTATGGCTGGCCTGCGTTATAGGTGACCCGGAGCTAATTCAGCAAAAGCTACAAATCCCCAAAGGTCAGACGCCGGGAGAAACGGTGGGTACCGTAGCCCTGAGTTTTCTTAATACGCCTTACGTGGCCCGTACTCTCGAACAGCCCGGCGATGAACAGCTGGTGGTAAACCTGCGAGAACTGGATTGTACGACGTTTGTGGAAAATGTACTGGCCCTTACCCAAACCATTGAGTCCGATACGCTGACCGTGGATCACTTTAAGCACCAGTTAGCCCGGTATCGCTACGATCAGGGGAAGGTGCAGGGGTATGGAAGTCGGCAGCACTATTTTTCATCGTTTTTACAGCAACTGGTTCGCTATGGCGATGCTCGCTTGATGGCAGAGGAGTGGGGTGGCGTACCCTACAATAAACCCATTGACTTCATGACGAAGCACCGGAATTTATACGCTCAGCTGGCCGATTCGCAGAATTTCGAGCGAGTACAGTCCCTGGAACAGGCCTTGAATCAGGTTCAGAAGTACTACATTCCGAAGGATAAACTACCTGCCATCGAGTCGAAACTGCGTACGGGCGATATCATTGGTATTACTTCAGCCAAAGCTGGACTGGATGTTTCACACGAAGGGTTTGCCTACCAAAAAGGGGGGAAGGTGTATTTGCTACACGCCTCAACGGATCAGAAAAAGGTAGTGATTTCGGCGGAACCGTTGGCGGCGTATTTGAACCGGCACCGGGATCAGACGGGGATCATTGTGGCTCGTCTGCAATAAATCACGAATACGAACTCAAATCCATTGATTACTTAACAAAGGCTACGAGGCATGGCGAAACGGCTTGATACCCCTAAAAAATCGGACAGACCTCTGGATAAACGCACGGCGATTCTGGAGGCTACGCTGGATTTGATATCAAAGAATGGGTTCCATGCCACACCCATGAGTATGGTCGCTCAGCACGCCAACGTAGCCGCCGGAACGATTTATCATTACTTCGAAAGCAAGGAGCAACTGATTGATGAGCTTTTCCTCCTGTACCGGGACAAAATTGCTCTGGTGATTCAGGAAAGTGATGATACGACTAAACCGTACCGTGATCGGTTCAGAAGTGTATTTCTGGGTTTGTACGACTACTATGTAAGTCATCCCGATCAGTTTCTGTTTATTGAGCATTACGCCAATTCGCCCATTATGAACAAGCTCTCCAAAGAGGAAATGTTCAACTTTTATCAGCCACTCTGGGAGTTTTTACGAAAAGGGATTCACACGGGACAATTGAAAGACATTTCCTCCCGCTTGATGGCCTGGATGGTCTACGGCAACATCACCGCCGTGGTAAAAATGAAACTTTCGGGTGATCTGACGCTGGATGTTATGTTGCTGAACACGGCCGTAAATACGGTTTGGGAGGGTTTGAAGCGGGGGTGAGGACGGGTTGGGTTTTGGGTTTTGGGTTTTGGGTTTTGGGTTTTGGTAGAATAAACCCGGTAAAGATAGCGAGACGGGTTGTCCGTAGCATTTGCTACGGATTTT
>NZ_NMPS01000255.1:0-742 GCF_002261125.1 Siphonobacter sp. BAB-5385
CGGCGAATAGTAATGATTTACGGGGCAAGATTCTTCGGATCAAACCCGAAGCCGACGGCACCTACACCATTCCCGAGGGCAACCTCTTTCCCAAAGACGGCTCGAAAGGGCGGCCCGAAATTTACGTGATGGGTTGCCGAAACCCCTTCCGCGTTTCGGTCGATCCCAAAAATAGCTTTGTCTATTGGGGCGATGTCGGTCCGGATACCCAAGTACCCGCCGAAGAAGGGACGATGAGTTACGATGAAATCAATCAGGCCCGGAAACCCGGTTTCTTTGGTTATCCCTACTTTCTGGGAAATAACGAAGCTTTTCCGAAGTACGACTTTGCTACCAAAAAGGAAGGCCCCAAGCAGGACCCAGCTCATCCGGTGAATCGTTCCCCCAACAATACGGGCGTGAAAGAATTACCGCCCGCTCAACCGGCGATGATCTGGTACGGCAAAGGTCCATCCAAACGCTGGCCGATGGTGGGAAAAGGCGGAGCCAGTGCTATGGCGGGTCCGGTGTACTACAGCGATTTGTACCCAAACGCTCCCTACAAACTACCCGCGTACTACAACGGTAAACTGTTCATTTACGAATGGATTCGGCACTGGATTATGGCCGTGACCCTAGATGAGCAGGGGAACTACGTGAAGATGGAGCCTTTCCTGCCGCAACTCAATGTCGTAGCCCCGATGGATATGCAGATGGCCTCGGACGGAGCCATTTATTTACTCGCTTATGGTACCAACTGGTT